>DJQK01000012.1:31020-31330 GCA_002437575.1 Clostridiales bacterium UBA6388
GTCATCCGCGGCCGGGGATTTAGTCAGAGGTTCCTTAATATCAAACATAAGGAACGTGACGATATATGGAAAAGAAACAATTTCAGGCGGAGTCGAAGCGGCTGCTCGATCTGATGATCCACTCGATCTACACGCACCAGGAAATTTTCCTGCGCGAGATCATTTCGAACGCGTCCGACGCGATCGACAAGCTGGCGTATCTGGCGCTGACGGACGAAAAGGTCGGCCTGAACCGCAGCGATTTTGCAATTCAACTGAAGGTCGACGAGCCCACGCGCACGCTCACCGTCAGCGACAACGGCATCGGCAT
>DJQK01000140.1:0-842 GCA_002437575.1 Clostridiales bacterium UBA6388
CTACGGCAAGCTCGTCTCCGGCAGCCTCACCGTCGGAAACGCGGTGACCGCTTCCATTGACGTCGACCGCCGCAGGGCCATCATGCGGGCGCACTCGGCGACGCACCTTCTGGATTACGCGCTGCGCACGGTGCTCGGCGATCACGCCCATCAGGCAGGCTCTCTCGTCGAGCCCGACCGGCTGCGCTACGACTTTACGCACTTCTCGGCCGTGACGGCGGAGGAGCTCGTGAAGATCAACCGCCTGGTCAGCGAGCTCATTTTGGACGGCATGAACGTCGAGACGAAGGAAATGTCCATCGCGGAAGCCAAGAAGCTCGGCGCGATCGCGCTCTTTGGCGAAAAGTACGGCGATGTTGTCCGCGTTGTGAACATGGGCGGCAAGTCCATCGAGCTGTGCGGCGGCACACACGTCGATAACACCGCGAAGGTCGGCCCGTTCCGCATTGTGAGCGAGTCCTCTGTTGCCTCCGGCGTTCGCCGCATCGAGGCCGTGACGGGTTTAGCTTTCATCGACATGGTAGACGAAATGAACCTGCGTTTGGCCAAGGCCGCCGAAATGCTCAAGACGACGCCGGGCGAGCTGATCGCCAAGGCGCAGAGCAGTATGCAGGAGATCCGAAACCTCCAGCAGACGATCGAAAAGATGAAGGACAAGGTTTTTGCCGGAGATGTCAATAACCTTTTGTTCTCTGCCAAGAAATTGGAAGGCCTCAAGATCGTCACCGCTGTGCGGCCGGGTACGGACGCGAACGATCTTCGCAGACTCGGCGATTTCCTGCGCGACAAGGACGCTTCCGTTGTGGCTGTCCTCGGCACGGTCAACGGCGAAAAGGTCACGC
>DJQK01000140.1:955-2914 GCA_002437575.1 Clostridiales bacterium UBA6388
CTGCCATGGGCGGCGGCACGGATGCGCTGAAACTCGATGATGCGCTGGCCGCAGTGGACGATTTCGTTGCAGAGCACCTGAAATAAGGAGGAGGAAATGAGAATGTCTGACTGCTTATTCTGCAAGATCATCGCCGGAGAAATTCCGACGACCAAGGTCTATGAGGACGACAAGTGCCTCGCGTTTCTGGACATCGCGCCGCTTGCGCCGACGCACTTTCTGGTCATTCCGAAGCAGCATTTCGCCTCGGCCGCCGAAGTGACGGAGGAAAACGAAGCGCTCATCGGCCATATCTACACCGTCATCGCGAAGCTTGCAAAGGAACAGGGCTTCGCAGACGGCTACCGCGTGGTCACGAACGTCGGCGAGCTCGCCGGCCAGACCGTGCACCACATCCACTTCCACGTACTCTCGGGCAAACAGCTCGGAAGCTTCAATTAAGGCCAGGGAAGCTCTGGTTCAGAGCTTCCCCAAATAAGGATGCAAGGAAAGCGCCGAACCGGCTGGTTCGGCGCTTTCTGATGATTATTTGAGGCGGTTCGCGTTTCGTTCGCGGGTCTGCTGGAGCGTCCAGGTTTCATACAGAAGCTCCGCTGCCTCACGACGGGTCAAATCGTCTGCCGAGGTCGTGACGGGGATTTCAATGCCAGCCTCGCTCAAGGCCGCGACCGACGACTGCGCCCAGGCGGGAACGTCAGCGTCCTGCGCGAAGACCGACTGCACGGACGGCTGCGGCAGAGAAAGAAGGTTTCGCAGCATCACGGCGGCTTCGGCTCTCGTGAGGTTTGACGCGGGCCTGAAGACCATGCCGCCGGAGCTCGTCACGCCGCTCACGGTCCCGTTTTGGAACGCCGAGACGATATACGGCCGCATCCACGCGGGCGTCTGGTTTTCGTCTGCAAAGCCTGAGGTCAGAAGCGCGGACGCAGGCTCCTCTCCCAGAAGCTTCATCGCCATCACAAGAAATTCTCCGCGCGTGACGCTCGCCTCCGGCTCAAAGCAGAGATTGCCCGCGATGCGCTTTCCGGTGTAGACGCCCTTGTCCTTGAGCCACATGGCTGTATACTGAAGGCTGTCGCCGGAAAGATCCTGATACATCGCCTTGTCCGCGGGCCTGACGATCCTGACCGTGACGCTTGCAGCGTTGGACACATTCCCGGCCGAGTCCGTGGCGGTGTAGGTAAACACGTCCTTTCCGACCTTGTTTTCCTTCGGCGTGTAGGTGAAGCTGCCATCTTCGTGAAGCTCGACCGTGCCGCGCTTCGGCTCTTTGACGAGCTGATAGGTCAGCGCGTCGCCCTCGGGGTCCGCCGCGGAAAATACGCCGGTGTTTGCAATATTCCGATACGTTTCAAGCGTGACGTCGCGGCACGTGGGCGCTTCGTTTTTGCCGGTCAGAATGGAAAGCGTCAGAACGCTCGGCGATAAAACCTCGCCGTTTTCGATCGGGCAGTAGACGAGCTCACACCCTGCGTCCGCGTTTTTGGCCGGCTGGACGCGAAGCTGTGAGAGCATCGACGTATCCAGAACGTCTCCTGCGCGAAGCGTCCGGCTGCCAAGCGTCAGCTCGGCTGTAAGGCTCGACGGCACGTCCATCACATACACGCCCTCGAGCGCTTCGCTTTCGGAAAATATCCCGGCGTCTAAACAAAGCCCATCCGGCGACTCGACGCGCACCTCCGCGGCCAGCGCGGAAACGGAAAGAAGAAGCGCAGCCAGCGTGAAAACGGCAGCCTGCCTTAAAATTTTGCGGTGTTTCATGGGAAAACCTCCTGCTTTCAGTATGATCATGCTGGTAGTGTCTGCTATTTTGATCAAACTATGCAGGCAGGATCGCAAAAAAAGAAGGACAGCCGAAACTGTCCCTCTTTGCCGGTCAATACAATTTGGGCCTTATATACATCGCGCTGATATCGGGCGCGGGGCGCATATGGATGCCGGAGACGATGCCCATCGCGA
>DJQK01000132.1:0-8410 GCA_002437575.1 Clostridiales bacterium UBA6388
CATTTTCGTCAAAGCGGGCAGCTATTGCCGCGAACTCCGCACGGGTGATCGGCTCGTTCGGTCGGAACGTCCCATCGGAATAGCCGTCCAGGATCCCCAGCGCCGCCATCGTGGAGATCGCGGTGTTGTACCAGTCGCCGCGGTTTACATCCGAGAACGAATTGCTGCGGGTGAGGTTTTTGTCGCGGACATCGTCGTTCAGAAGCCGGAAGAAAATTGTAGCGACTTCCGCGCGGGTGATGCTGCTGTTCGGGCGGACCGTGCCGTCCGGATAGCCGACGATATAGGCAAAATGGTCTTCGGTGTTCAGATACTCCTTGACGGTATTTTTGACAACGGTCGTCGGATGCTTCCCACCACCGCTGCCGCTCGTGCGCGTGTAGGTGTTGGTAATGGTCAGATGCGCGCCCAGCGTCTCTTTCCCGTCCAAAAGGAACCGCCAGTCGGAGATCTTCAGTCTGCCGTCATCGGTTTCGATGACCGTGATCTCCAGCGTATAGACGCTGTCGTCATAGGTTACGCGGGAATTGCTGCCGGAAACCTCCTGCACCTGATAGAAATAAGTACCTTCTGATTCAAATGTCAGGATATGCTCGCCCTCCGCAAACAGGAATCCTGCCGTCCGGTCGTCGGCGCTGATCTCAGCATAGCCTTTGATGACTGCTTCGGTTTGTGTTTTTTCGCTCAGCGTTACGGCGAAGGTTTCTGCATAAGAGCTGCCTGGATTTCCGTCCAGATGCTTCTTGATAACGGCAGAACCGCCCATATTATTCAGATCAAAAGACGCCGTCGTTTCTTCCCACTGCGCATACAGCGTATCGCTCCTGGAAAGTGTGATCATGCTGCCAATCGCATAAGAATCTCCGGTGCCGTCCGGTTCCGTGTTCCAGCCGGTAAATACATAGCCTGCGCGATAGGGCGCGTCGCCGGAGAGCTGCGAAGCGGTATCCTTCACCAGATACGCGTCCTTCGGCACGCCGGAAGCGTCCGCAGCATTCCCATCGTAAGTCAGCCTGCACACACGGACGGAGCCGTTCAGGTGCCATGCGAGGCGGCCTTCCGGTTCGGTCACGATCGCGGTGTCGCCAAGCCCGTTCGCGCCATACGAGGCGATCAACTCGTCCCATTGAACGAAGCTGAGCCATGCGCCGTTGTCGCCGTATGCCGTCAAATTCCCGGCTCTGACGGCGCTTTTTGCGACCTGAAATCCGCTTTCATAACTTGTTTCCGAGTAGTCGTCCGCGGGCTGCTCGGGCAGAAGATTGGCAATCCAGCCGAGCGTGGCCCATCCGCCGCTTGCCGCATCATTATAGTTGACGTTGGAAAGCGAAATGGCTTCTTCCGTACCGTCGGCTTTGACAAGGAGGGTCTTGAAATAGACATAGACTGGATAGGCGCTCGTCGGGACAGCTTCTGCCGGGATCTCTTCCTCGTCCAGCACAACTGTATTGACCAGACCGTCCGCCGTCAGGTCTTCTTTTTGCAGCGTATATCGGACGGTATAGGTATACGAACCGCCAGCCGCGACAGTGCCGGTCCACAGCGCTTTGCTGACGATGACCGGATCGCCGTCTGCGTCATAGACCTTCGCGCCCTGTTCAAGAAGCGCATCTGTCAGCGTGAAAGATGTCTCTTTGCTGCCGCTGTTTGTCACCGTGATCTCCCAGACGATCTCATAGCCGGGATATGCGGCCGGAATGACCTGGTTTCCGTCATCGTCCTGTGTCACAGCAACGCCGCCGACGCTCTTGACCGTTTTCCGAACGCTCACGTTGCCCGGCTGCTCCGGTTCTTCGGCTTCAATGCTCCAGAGTGCGTAGACCGTCACGTCAGTCGTTCCGATATTTACGGAGCTGACGACAGTCTTCTTATCCAGTGACCACCCAAGAAATGCGCCGGTTTTGCCTTCTGCGTTTTTGATTTCCTGCCCCTTGCTCTGGTTATTGCGATAGGACAAATTTTCGAGCGCGACGCCGGTCGCATTCTGCGCAACAGTCTTATTATTCGGGAGACCGACACCGCTTACCATCGTGTATCCGTCCGGAAGATTTGCGTCGTAGACCAGCTTGACACTGGATTTTTTCACGACTGCACAGTCTACATGATAGCCGCTGTTTCCGGTGTAAATTTCGCCGCTGTTCGTGTAATATTCCTCATATTTCACGACGTAGATCAGAACATCATATTCCGCGATCTGCAAGTCCGTCGGGCTTTGGATCTTTTCGCCGCTGGTACGGTTCTGAAGATATACGCGGATGATGTCGTTTTTCAGACTCGTCAGTGCGCTGAACCCATTTTCCGTCCAGAACCCTTCAGTTCCGTCCATGCCGGTGGGCTTCGACAGGCCTGTCACCTTGCCGCCGTCGCTGCCGGAGGTCTTGACAAAGCCGCGGTAGAGATTCTGAAACGCCTTTGTGTCGATATAGCTGCTGGCATTTGTATCAAACTGCACGCTGCCAGAGCCGCCGGATGTGATCGTATTGCCGGATTTCCTCAAAAATAAGTAGGCATGGTCTGCAATACTTGGCTCCGCCGGCCACTCGCCCTCCTGATCGTGGATGGCCAGATAGATCTGATCGACGGTCCCACGATACTGGTTTTTATCTGCTGTGCCGGGCTTTTCTGTGCCGGGTGCCGCCGAGACAGACAAGCTCAGCAGCACGCTCACAAGCAGGACTGTGCATAACCACAGCCATCGTCTCTTCCTCATAAATAATTCCTCCTGTATCAAATTTCTTTTACGTTTTTCCCGCTCTCGCGCCCCGCGCAGACCGGACAGCCGCAGCGCTGCTTTCCGGCTCGAGAGTAGATCACGGCTTTCCATTCATGGCCGGCCTCACACTTCCACCAGACCTTGCGCGTGCTCCCGGCTGTGACCATCTCCGGCGTCAGCGGCTCGTTTTTCGTCGGGTGCCATTGCAGGGCGACTGTCGGAGCAGTCGTGGCCAGATCGTTGAAGCCGGGAAGCACCCGACGGTTTGCGCAGTACGGACAGCCGGAGCCGCGCCGGGTGCGCGAGGCAGCTGCTGCCGGGTAAGAATGGCCTTTTTCGCACCGCCACCAGACCCGCCGGTTGGAGCAGGGCGAAGCGGTGTCCGGTCCCGCGCCGTTTCGCGCGGTATCCCACTGCGCGGCAATTTCCGGATAGAGGCTTTGCAGATCGTTGAAGCCCGGAAGAATTTTCCGCCCGGTACAGACCGGACAGCCGCTGGTTCCGTATGTTCTGGCAGAGACCGCCGCCTTCCACGAATGTCCGAACCGGCAGACCCACCAGACCCTCCGGTCGCTGCCCGGCGCGATCTGCGTCGGAAGAAGCGGCGCGTTTTTTGCCATGTCCCACTCGGCTGCGATCTCCGGGCGGCAGGCCAGAAGCGAGTTTTCGTCCGGCAGCACCGCGCGGTTCGCGCAAAAGGGACATCCCGTTCCGCGGCTGCGGCTTTTTACGGCGGAGCGGTAGGCGTGTCCCTTTTCGCATCGCCACCAGACGACGCGGTGTGAGCTGTACGCCACCTTTTCCGGCGTCAGCGGCGCGTTCTTCTGGTAGTCCCACTGCGCGGCAAGCTCCGGCGCTCTCGACAGAAGATCATTGACGAGCGGCTGCGGCAATTTATGTTCGCAGTAGGGACAGCCGCTCCCGGCGCTTCGCGCATAGACGACCGCCCGCCAGAGATGTCCGTTTTTACACCGCCACCAGACCTTCTGATGACTGCCGCGGCTGACAGACCGCGCGGTCAGCGGGAGGTTTTCTTCTTCTGCCCACTCGCAGAGCAGCGCCTCCTTTCCGCTTCGTTTGCAGTATTCCATAAAAGTTTCCGGCATTTGCATCCCTCCCCAGCGCAAGATCTCTGATCCGCCGCTTTTAGTGTATACGTTCAACTTAACACCGACTTTAAGCAAAAACGGTTTCTTATGTTACAGGAATGTTACAAAACGTGGGTTTTCAATTTGTTCACGTTCTTCTTTAAGTAAATTTTTAGTTGGCTATGTACGATAGCAGCAGAACCTTTCAAGTGCGCATTTGTGGTGAGATGTGCGCTTCAAGTTCTTCATTGAGAGCGGCGCTGCGTCTACGCCGCACGCCGCTCTCCTCCTCCCGGTGTCAACGTCCGATGGGCGTACACATATTCTAACTGTCTGCAACGCAGACAAAAAATTCTCAAGGAGGAATTCGACAATGAGAAACTTCAAAAGAGTCCTGAGTCTTCTGTTGGTTCTTGTCATGTGCCTCGGTCTCGTCACGGCAGCAAGCGCTGCCAGCTATGACGACATGACCGGCGCAGACAAGGTCACCTACAAAGAAGCGATGGACGTCCTGGTCGCGCTGGGCGTGATCCAGGGCTCCAACGGCGATCTGCAGCCGGATGCCACGTTCTCGCGTGAGCAGGCGGCCAAGATCATCTCCTACATCTGCCTCGGCAGCACTGCGGCCGAAGCGCTCGCCAAGACCGGCGGCGTCTTCTCCGATGTGGAAGCGGGCCGCTGGAGCGCCGGCTACATCGCCTACTGCGCGAACGCCGGTATCATCAACGGCATCGGCGGCGGCAAGTTCGACCCGACCGGCAACGTGACCGGTTATGAATTTGCAAAGATGCTCCTGTGCGCACTGGGCTACGGCGCAAACGATGAGTTCATCGGCACCTACTGGAAGACGAATGTTGCTTCCTATGGCTACGACGTTGACCTGTTCGACGGTCTCGACAGCTCCGTGAATCTCGCCAATGCCGCGACCCGCCAGGAAGCCATGCTGTACGCGTTCAATGCCCTGCAGGTCATGACCGTCAGCTACTCCGATGTGCTCGGCGCTTACTACTCCGGCAGCAATATCCTCAAGGACATCGACGAGGACGACGAGTATCTTTACACCCTCGGCTATAAGGTCTTCGGCCTTGAGAAGTCGGATGTCACGGCCGATGGCTTCGGCCGCGAGGCTTACACCTGGAAGGTCGGCAAGAAGACCATCTCCGACACCTACTATGAAGGCGCCGCGCTGACCTACACCAGCTATGTCTCCTCTTCCACGCTGTACTCCGCGCTTGGCAGCAGCTACGCCAATGTAAAGGCGACGGTTCACCTCAACGGTGAGGAACAGTCGGACTTCACCATTGCAAAGAACAGCAGCAAGGAGATCGGCGCATATGGCCGTCTGACCTATGTCTACACCGAGGATGATTCCTACGACGTCAACATCGTCTGCATCGATACCTACCTCGGCCAGGTCGAGGATGTGGATGACGACGAGATCACGGTTCAGGTCTTCAACGATGATGTTGCGGACAATTACACCGTGGAAGCCACCGGCTATGAAGAAGACGACTTTGTCGTCGTCACCATCTGCGACGAAGACATTGAGACCATCGAGCACGCCGTCACCTTCACCGGCACGCTGGACGCCAGCAGCACCTACTATCTGAAGGTCAGCGGCGAAACCTATTACAAGAACGCGACCTACAACAACAATGACGAAGAGGTTCGCGCCGCCGATTATAACAACGACTACACCGGCACCTACACCTTCATCACCGACGCCAACGGCTATCTGCTCGGCAACGTCGTCGATGAGGCCGGCGAAGACACCTCGACCACCAGCTACATCTACGTTTCCGACAGCGAATACTCCAGCAGCCTCGCCAGCAAGAAGGCGGCAGTCGAGGTGCAGTATCTGGACGGCACAACTGACGTTGTCTACCTGAAGCTCACCAAGACCAACGGCGAGTACTACTGGTCCGACTGCGGCACCAAGACTAAGCTGGAATCCAACAATGGCAAGATCAAGGGTCTTGACGAGGGCTTCTACCGCTACTCCGAAGACAGCAACGGCTACATCACCCTCAAGACGCTGACGACCAGCACCAAGCCCGCAGCGCAGGCGCTGAACGTTTCGAAGGGTGAGATCTCCGTCACGTCCTCGAGCAAGAAGCTGAACGTTGACGGCCTTAGCAAGACCCTTTATCTCAACAGCTCCACGAAGCTGTATGTCATCGATGACGACGGCGACGTGACCACCGTGACCGGCTACAGCAACATCAAGGGCTACGAAAGCACCGCAGCGTCCAACGTTCTGGTGTTCTACTCCGGCTCGATCGCCAGCAGCATCTATGTCCTTGGCGACAAGTACACCAGCGAAGCGACCTATGCGCTTTACACCGGCGATTCCTACACCAGCTCCGACGGCACTTTCTACAACTTCTATGTTGACGGCGAGGAAGTCGGCTATATGATGGACGATGAACTGGCAGACGAACTGGACGACTACAGCCTGTATGCCATCGAGGTCAGCAGCGACGAGATCACGAGCCTTGATTCTACGATGTCTTACGACAACGCTGAGAAGGTCTCCAAGTCGAGAACCAGCTACTTTACCGCTGACGGCGAGTCGCACTACTATGACGACGACGTCACGATCTACGACGCCACCAACGGCGGCGCGGAGGCAAGCGCCTCTGCAAACGACTGGGTCGTTTACGCGGAAGAAGACGGTCTGGTCGTCTGCGTCTACATCGTGGACTGAACCAAAGCAGTCTTCCGGCAGCAATAAACCCGGGGGCGGGAGTTTTCCCGCCCCCTTTCCATAAAGGCAGCGCCGTACAATTGCGTCTTCGAGCCTCGGCGGATCTTTTCCGCCAATTCTTCGGTTTGAAAAACGAGAAATACACAAAGTATTCCTTCGCTTTTCAAAGCTTGACTTGACGAAAAATCTCTCGCCGAAAGCTTCTTGCCGAATCGTGCGGCGCTGCCTGAAAACCTGAGGGGGTATGGAACGATGAACCAGGAAAAAATCGTGGATATTTCCATGCTGGGACCGTTTACCGTGGCGTATCGGGGCAGCAGCGTGCGCGAAAGCCGCTACAAAGACGCGCTTCCCTGGCAGCTGATGAAATATCTTGCGGCGAACCATCCCCGGAAAATCGGCAACGATGAGCTTGCCTATGGTCTGTGGGATACCGGAAAACCGTTTGAAGAATCGGAAGGCGCGATCCGCGTCCGCCTGCGCCGTCTGCGCGAGAGCCTGAATACGATCGGGCTGGGAAATTGCAGAACCGGTCTTGTGCGATCCGAAGATGACAGCTTCTTTCTCTCGCCGGACTATGCGGTCCGGACAGATTTGCAGCAGATCCGGCAATTTGTCCGGTTTGCGTCCGAAAAATCGCAGTCTCCCCAAAGCCGGGTCGCCGCCTGCCGGCAGGCGCTGCGGCTGTTTCGGGGACGCTATCTCGAATTATCCAGCCCGGCCGCATGGATGGAGCCGGGACGCACAGAAAGCAGAAAACTGTTTTGTGACCTGACACAAATAACGATAGAGCTTTCTCCCGCCGACCCGACGGGACAGAGCTTGATGCAGTTGGCGGAAAGAGCCCTTCTGGTCGTGCCGGATGAGGTGTTCGTCAACACAGAGATCATCCGGCAGCTGCTCGCGCAGGGGCACTTTTCTCATGCCGTATCACATTATTCGGCGCTGACCCGGATCCTTGCGGGCAGACAGCAGACTCTGCCGGAGCTGAGCGTATTTGACCAAAGGAGACTGGCCCATGAAACACATCCTATCGAGTATCCAAGACAAGCTGCGAAAGCCGCAGGCAGGGCAGGCAGCTGGTGAGACCGCGCCCGGCGAAAAGAAGCCGCCGAAATTTCTCCGAAAAAAGAAGCTGACGCCGAAAAAGCTGATCCTGCTCGGCGTCGGCGCGGCCGTATTGATCGGAGGCGGCATTCTTTGCTATCAGCTGTTTTTTACCGAAGAAGAGGCTGTCGCACTGACAGATTTTACGATAGAAGGCTCTCTCACACAAACGATCGAAGGCACCGGCACGACGACGCCGGCCGACAGCGTGACCTACAGCCTGCAATCGACGACCGCCGAGGTGTTGGAGGTCTGCGTGCAGGCCGGCGACACGGTCGAAGTCGGCGACCTTCTGTTCCGGCAGGACGATTCGGATGTAGATGAGCTGATCGAAGAATACGAGGACGACATCAACGACTATGAGCTGGATCTGCAAAGCTACGAGGAGCAGCTGGAAACCCTGCAGGAGACGATGGGCAACGCCAATGTCGCAGCGCCGATCTCCGGGCGCGTCGAAGAGATCACAGTTGAGGTCGGCGACAACGTCATGAGCGGCTCAACGCTCTGCAAGATCTACGACGATTCCACCATGAAGCTCACGCAGTACTTCAGCTATGCCTATGAATCCGATGTGTATGTCGGGATGCCGGCGAGCGTCTCCGTCTCCAGCCAGATGCTGAGCCTGACCGGGACGGTGACTGCCGTCGATAAGGTCAGTTACGTGACCTCCGGCGGCATGCAGTGCTTTTCCGTCACGGTCGAGGTCGTGAACCCCGGTTCTCTGACAGAGGGCATGAGCGCAGCCTGCGTGCTTTCCTCCGGCGGCACGCAGATCTACCCGGCGACCGACGGCAC
>DJQK01000132.1:8557-9470 GCA_002437575.1 Clostridiales bacterium UBA6388
ATCGAGACGCAGATCGAGCGCCTGAAAGAGCGCATCGCGGCGCGCGAAGAGGACATTGCCGACGCCGAGGAAAGCCGCGAGAACTATTATCGTACCTCTGAGATCGCGGGCACTGTCATCAGCTGCACGATCGAAGAGGGCACCAGCCGTCAGATGGCGATGCAGTCCGTGACCGTCTATAATCTCGATACCATGACGATCGACGTCAACATCGACGAGCTGGACGAGGACAAGGTCTATGAGGGGCAGGAGGTGACGGTCATCCGCTCCGGTTCCGACAGCGATACCGTCTATTCTGCGTATATCAGCTATCTGAGCATCGAGGCGTCCGCCTCCAACGGCGTTGCGACCTTCCCATGTACGATCACCATTGAATCGAACGGCGAGCTGACGGCCGGCGTCAATGTCTCCTATATCATCTCGACCGGCGATACCGAAGAAGGCGTCCTTGCGCCGCTCGCCGCGCTCAAAACGACGGACGAAGGGACCTGCCTGTTCGTCAAAGCGGATTCGCGCCCGGAAAATGCCATCGATCTGGAAGGAACGGACGTTCCGAAGGGCTTCTATGCCGTGCCGGTCGAGGTCGGCAGCACCAATTCCGATTACGCGCGGATCTTATCCGGTGTAGAAGCCGGTGTTGAGGTCTTCACCCGCTACCAGCAATCCGCGCCCTCCGGCGGCGACACCACAAGCTCGAACGGCGACGGCTCCGGGCAGAGCGGCGATATGCCGGACTTCAGCGGCGGCAGCTTTGGCGGCGGTATGCCGGGCGGAGGCAACTTCGGCGGTGGCGGCGGTATGCCGGGCGGGATGCCGTAAGGAGCGCACCATGAGCATGATCGAACTCAAGTCCGTATATAAGATCTACGGCAGCGACGAAGAAAACTGCGTGCACGCCCTCGACGGCGTGGAC
>DJQK01000132.1:9536-10519 GCA_002437575.1 Clostridiales bacterium UBA6388
ATGATGAACATTCTCGGCTGTCTGGACGTTCCGACGCGCGGAGACTATTTTCTCGACGGGATATCCATTCGCGAACGGACGGAAAACGAACTGGCGGAGATCCGCTCCCGGCAGCTCAGCTTTATCTTTCAGGGCTACAACCTGATCCCATCGTTGACGGTGCTTGCCAATGTAGAGCTGCCGATGGTCTACCAGAAGGTGCCGAAGGCCGAACGCGAAAGCCGCTCCATTGCCGCGCTCGAGCGCGTGGAAATTGCGCAGAAGGCAAACTTCAAGCCGCAGCAGCTCTCCGGCGGTCAGCAGCAGCGTGTGGCGATCGCCCGCGCGATCGCGACGAATTCTCCCATCATCATGGCGGACGAACCGACCGGCGCACTCGACTCCAAAACCGGCGCACAGGTCCTGCAAATTCTCAAAACCCTGCACCGCGACGGAAGCACCGTCATTCTGATCACGCATGACAATTCCATTGCCATGCACGCCGAGCGCGTTGTCCGCATGAAGGACGGACATATCATCGACGATCGCCCCTCGAGTGAGCTGGCACAGCAGCTCAGACAGGAGGTCGCGGGCGCATGAATTCTGTACGCATGGCACTTGACGCGATCCGCGAGAAAAAAGGCCGCTCGTTTCTGACGATGCTCGGCATCATCATCGGCGTTGCGGCGGTCCTGATCCTGGTGGCTGTGGTGCAGGGCTATAATTCCGACATTACAGCCTATTATGAAAAGCTCGGCGTCAACAAGGTGACGGTCACGATCACGCAGTATGACCGCACCAACACGACGGATCTGACCGACACGCTTACGGAATTTGTGCAGACCGATCTTTCCGGCGCGGCGACGGGCATCACGCCCGATCTCAAAACCAGCGGAACGATCAAGCACGGCGGTACGTCGATCACGACCTCCACGGTCTATCTCGGAAGCGAACAGTTTTCCGCCTGCAACAATTACACCATCGATCAGGGGCGTGACCTGCTG
>DJQK01000120.1 GCA_002437575.1 Clostridiales bacterium UBA6388
CGTCCTTGCGGTACACGCGGCCCGGAGCGAGGATGCGGATGGGCAGCTCGCGCGTCTCCATCGCGTGGATCTGCATCGGAGAGGTCTGCGTGCGCAGCAGGATGGAGCTGTCCTCGGTGAAGTAGAACGTGTCGCTCCACTCTCGGGCGGGATGGCCCTCTTCGACGTTGAGCTTCGTAAAGTTGTACTCGGCAAGCTCGACCTCGCGATCTTCGAGAATTTCAAAGCCCATGCCGACAAAGATGTCCTTGATCTCGTCGAGCACCTGATACATCGGGTGCTTCACGCCGATCTTCTCCTGCTTGCCGGGGATGGTGACGTCCACGGCCTCGGACTTGAGCTTGAGCTCCATGGCCTTATCGGCGAGCTCCTTCGTCTTTTCCTCGATGTTTGCTTCGAGCTTGGCGCGCACGTCGTTGGCAAGCTGCCCGATCACGGGGCGCTCTTCGGCGCTGAGCTTGCCCATCTGCTTCAAAACGGCGGTCAGCTCACCCTTTTTGCCAAGGTAGCGGACGCGCAGCGCTTCGAGGTCCTCCGCCTTGCCGGCGTCGGAGATCGCGTCGAGCGCCGCTTTGCGGATCGCTTCCAGTTGCTGTTTCATATCATTTCTCCTTTTCAGGTAAAAATTTGCAGGGTTTCAAAAAATAGCGGCAGAGACAAAAAAATAGTCCTTCCTCCCGACATTCTCGGGACGAAAGACTTTCTTCCGCGGTACCACCCTGATTCGCGCCCAAGGGCGCGCGCTCATTGCCCGTAACGGGGGCTGACCGGCCGCGCATTTCCTCGCGGCTGCTCGGGGGCGAACCAAGCGACATCCCGCAGACCGGCTCCCAGCCGCCGACCGGTCCTCTCTTCGCGGAACAAGCACGCTATTTTCCCTTTCACAGCATTTGTCTAAGTGGTACTTATATCACAGAAAAAAGGAACTTGCAAGGGGGAATTTGCTCCTTCACGGCAAAAAAGCGGCAAAAGCGCAAAATATCGCGCATTTTCCTCTGCACACTCCCCTTTTCCTGCCCAAAACGCGGAAAAGCCGCACTTTACAACGTGCAAAAACGTGATATACTATAATAGTTGTCTACAAACCCACCGTGGCTGCTTTCGCAGCCGGATAAGGAGAACGATCATGGACGAAAGAAAACGCCTTTACAAGTCCCGCAACAACAAGATGATCTGCGGCGTCTGCGCAGGCATCGCCGACTACTTCAACATTGACCCGTCGATCGTGCGCGTGCTCTGGGCGGTCCTCGCTCTGGCCGCCGGTACCGGCGTGCTCGCCTATATCGCCTGCGCGATCATCCTGCCCGAGGGCGATACCGAGGTCTGAGCGCTTGACAATCCGCGTAAAAAAGATATACTAAATCCTGTTTGCCGCGCTGGGCGGCAGAAAAAGATGTAAAAACGCGAAGGGAGCTTCCTTTTATGGCGACTTATCCGATGCATGTCGCGGGTCTTGACCGCGATCTTCCCATCTGCAAGGTAACGGACGATCTTTATATCGGCGCTTTCATCATGTTCGGCGACGAAGAGCTGACCGTGCGCTGCGCGGAGGAGCTTTTGAAGCTCGCCGAGGGCATCGACTACGACTACCTCTTCACCGCTGAGGCCAAGTCCATCCCCCTCATCCACGAAATGGCGCGCCAGAGCGGCGCGAAGAAGTATTTCATCGCGCGCAAGGGCCCCAAGGTCTACATGCCGACCCCCATCTCCGTGGACGACAAGTCCATCACCACCGTCGCCCAGCAGAAGCTCTACCTCGGCTCTGACGACGCGGAGCTCATCCGCGGCAAGAAGATCCTGCTCGTCGACGACGTCATCTCCACGGGCGGCTCGCTCAAGGCGATGGAAGCGCTCGTCGAGAAGGCGGGCGGCACCGTCACGGGCCGCATGGCCGTTCTCGCCGAGGGCGGCGCAGCCGACCGCAAGGACATCCTGTTCCTCGAGAAGCTGCCGGTCTTCAACGCCGACGGCAGCGTGAAGTAAAAAATAGCAGAAGCGCAAAGCGCCTTTCAAAGAGCTTTCTTTGAAAGGCGTTTTCTTTGTTATTCGATGATCTCCTCGCAGGCTGTCGGCGGTACGGACTCTGCTTCGGCCTCCGACACTGCCGCCATCTCCGTCAAACCGCGGCGGCAGAGCACGCAGCCCGCCGCGCACACAGCGGCCATGACGGCAAGGAACTTCCAGCTCTCCGCAAAGCCGCCCAAAAGCCCCAACGGGTCGTTCATCGCGTTGAACGCGGCGTGCGCGGCGATCGCGGGCAGGATGCTCCCCGTGCAATGGCGGATGTATCCGAAGAGCAGACCCATGACGAACGCGTAGCCGATCTGCACCGGCGTCCCGTGGATGAGGCCGAAGAGCGCGGCTTGCAGCACCACGGCGATCCACGCGGGCATAGCGCGTTCCAGCCGCGACTGGATGATCCCGCGGAACACGAGCTCCTCCGCAAGCGGCGCGCTGACGGCCACGGCAAGCGCCGGGATCAGCCCCGTCTCCGCGCTGAGCAGCAT
>DJQK01000073.1:0-156 GCA_002437575.1 Clostridiales bacterium UBA6388
ACTTCAAGAACACGATCATCATTCTGACCTCGAACCTCGGCAGCCAGATCCTGCTCGACGGCATCGGACCCGACGGCGAAATTACGCAGGAGGCCAAAGATCAGGTCGACGCACTTCTGCACCACACCTTCCGCCCGGAGTTTTTGAACCGTCTGG
>DJQK01000073.1:330-1237 GCA_002437575.1 Clostridiales bacterium UBA6388
CCCTGCGCCGGTATATCCAGCACACGGTCGAAACGCTCATCGCGAAGAAGATCCTGGCCGGCAGCATCCTTCCCGGCGAGACCATCACCGTTGACGTGGAAAATGGAGACCTTGTCATCCGGTAATTTCCTCTTACCCTTCCAAAACGCCGCCGCACGAAGCCGTGCGGCGGCGTTTTTGCGCGCTTTCGGAAGAAAACCGTTGAGAACAGTTTCCTGCTATGGTAAAATCAACGCAGAAACGACAAACTGCGGCGCACTGCGGCGGGAGGGAGTTTGTATGGCCGGAAGATTTTCAAAGAAGAAACAGGGGAGCTCGGGCGCGGTGCTGGGCGGCGTGCTGATCGTTTTGCTGCTGGCGGCGCTGTTTTTCGGCTTCCGCTGGGTTTGGACGGCGTCAAGGAATGTGGGTACGGAAAATGCGCAAGCCTCGCCGAAGGACGCGGTGCGGGACGCTGCTTTGCCGGAACAGGAGACGGAATCCGCAGCATCTGAGACGATACCGGAAGAACCGACCCCGGAAGAAACGCAGGAGCTCGAAACAGAGCCGGAACCCGAGCCTTCCCGCGTGAGGCTCATGGCGGTGGGGGATAATTTGATCCACAACACGGTCTACTGGTCGGCGGAGCTGCCGGAGGGCGGGTACGATTTTTCACCGTTCTATGCGGCCATTGCGCCGGTCGCGCAGGAATACGACATTGCCTGCATCAACCAGGAAACGATCCTGGTCACGGATCCCGCGCTTTATGACAATTACCCGAGCTTCGGCTCTCCGGTGCACGTGGCGGACGCGCTTGTGAAGGCGGGCTTTCGCGTGGTGACGGGTGCGACGAACCACTGCTTTGACAAGGGAGAGACCGGCATTTATGACACCTGCCGCTACTGGCGGGAGGTCTACCCCGGTGTGA
>DJQK01000073.1:1285-7324 GCA_002437575.1 Clostridiales bacterium UBA6388
GAGAAAAACGGCATCCGCATCGCGATGCTCAACTACACCTACGGCCTCAACGGCGGCCTGCCGGCAAAAAGCTGGATGGTCGACCGGTTCGTGAGCTTCGACGCGGTGCGGGACGACTTGAGCCGGGCAAAGGAAGCGGCCGATTTTGTCATCGTCTTTGCCCACTGGGGAGAAGAGGGAACGTTTTCGCCCAACGAGTACGAAAAAACGTGGGCGCAGGTGCTGGCCGACGGCGGCGCGGACTTGATCATCGGCGGTCATCCGCACGTGGTGCAGCCGGCGCGGGTCATTATGGCAGAGGGCGGAAGAGAAGTGCCGGTTTTTTACTCGCTCGGAAACTTTCTGTCCCACCAGACAGAGCCTGAGAATATGCTCGGCGGCATGGCCAGCGTCACGATCTGCAAGGACGAAGCGGGCGCTTATGTCGAGGACTACGAGCTTCTGCCGACGGTGAACCTCATCACGAAAAATCCGGACACCGGCTGGTACAATTATTTGCCCATGCTTTTATCTGACTACACGCCGGAGCTTGCCGCGACGCACCATATCGCGGGCTGCTCGGTAGAACAAATGCAGTCGCTGTTTGACAAGATCGTCTCCGGCACGGCCGGATAAGCTTAAGGCAACACCGCGCAATTGCGTCTACGCGCTTCGCTGGATCTTTTCCGCCAATTCTTCGGTTTGAAAAGCTTGAAATACATACAGTATTCCTGCACTTTCCAAACCTTGACTTGACGAAAAATCTCTCGCCGAATCTGCTTGCCGAATTGTGCGGTGCTGCCTAAAAAACTCCCCGAAGCGGAAATTTCCACTTCGGGGTTTTTGCGCTGTTACGAAAGCTTTTTGAGCGCGGCGTCGATGTCTCCGATCATGTACAAAGAGCCGTAGCACAGCACCACGCCGTCTTCTCCCGCATGGGAAATGGCGAGCTTTACACCTTCTTCGACCGTCTCGCAGGCCGTCACGGGCTTTGAGAACTGCGCCAGATACGCGGCGAGGTCTTTGGCCTGCATCGCGCGGGGATTGTCGGGCGTGATGGTGATGAACTCCTTGGCATAGGGCGCGACGTTACGATACATACAGTGAAAGTCCTTATCGCCGAGGACGCCGGTGAGGATGGTGAGCGGCCTTCCTTGCAGATAATCGTCGATGTTCTTGACCAGAGCCTCGATGCACTGCGGGTTGTGCCCGCCGTCGATGATGAAAAGCGGCTTTTCCCGCGCGATCTGGAACCGGCCGGGCCACTGCACGGTCTCGAGCCCCTTGCGCACGGCCTCGTCCGTGAGGTTCCATCCCCGGGCCTTCAGCGCGTCCACAGCAGTCAGAACGACCGCCGCATTATGCAGCTGGTGCTCGCCGAGAAGCGGGAGCTTCAGGTGCTCGAATCTGCCGCAGGAGAAGACCTGCCCTGCAAGGCTGTGCGACTCCAATTTGATGGAATCGAAGTCCGCCTTGTGGAGCTTCGCGCCGACGGCTTTGCAGCGCTGCTCAAACACCGCCTCCACCGACGGCGGTTCGCGGTAGATGACAGCGTCGCAGCCGGGCTTGATGATGCCGGCCTTCGTGGCCGCGATCTTTTCCAGCGTGTCGCCGAGGACCTCGGTGTGGTCCAGACCGATGTTGCACAGGACGGCCGCCTCGGGAGGAAGAATGACGTTCGTCGCGTCAAATTCGCCGCCCATGCCGACCTCGCAGATGACGATGTCGCATTTTTCGCGCTTGAAGTATTCAAAGCCCAGCGCCGTGACCATTTCAAACTCCGTCGGCTGCTCAAAAATCGAGTCGGCCAGGGGCTTGATATACTCGGTCAGCTCGCAGATGGCTTTGTCCGGGATCTGCTCGCCGTTGATCTGGATGCGCTCGTTGAAGCGCAGAATGTAGGGCGACGTGTAAAGACCCGTCTTGTAGCCCGCGGCCCGGAAGATCGAGGCCAGCATCGCGCACGTCGAGCCCTTGCCGTTCGTGCCCGCCACGTGGACAAATTTGCACGCGCGTTCGGGATGGCCCATCTTGTCGAGCAGGGCGTTGATGCGATCTAACCCGGGAATGCTGCCCTTCCAGCAGACAGCGTGGATATAATGCAGTGCTTGTTCCAGCGTCATAACAAATTACTTCTTTCTTTAGAATCAGCCCTCGCGCGAAGACCTCTGCGCCGAAGCGACCGGCGGCCAGAGCTTTGCCGCGGAAAATACCTTTGCTTGATACAGCAGCCACACGATCACGACGTCCAGCACGAACGTAATGCCGAACTGCACCGAGCGCGAGGCAAGCTTCGTCAGGAAAAACGCCTCGAACGCGTCCCCGCCGTAGACAAAGGCCAGAGACCAGCTCTGATAGAGGATCGAGCCAAAGACGATGGCGGGCAAGAACGCCAGACCGATGCTCAAGGGGTTGGTCCTTTTGGCCAGCATCGGGCGGAAAAAACCCGCGCACAGGCCATACAAAATCGGCGGGACACAGAACAGCGGGTTATACCCATAGCCCGAGAACAGACAGCCGACCAGGTCCGCCGAGAACCCGACGAGCGCCCCCGGAACGGGCCCGAAGAACATACCGGCCAGGAAGATCGGCACGGCTTCTAAGGAAAAGCGCGTCGACACGTCCGGCATCGGAATGATGAGCCGGGCCAGCACCACGCTGATGGCGGCGAGAACGGCGGATACGACAAGCGTCCTGACGTTTTTGAGACTGCGCGAATGCACGCGCGCAATGGCTGCGGAATTGTTTTTAGACATAAAAATAGCCTCCGGATCAAAATGATGGGAGGAGGTTGAAATATGGCGATGTGGCAGATCAATATCTATACAGACAAGCCGTAACTGGTTTTTTATGCAGATTGCGGATGCGAAATGACACCGCGGAAAAAATCCTTCGCCCGGCGGCAACCTCCCATCCGACCGGTACTTGACGCGTCATTTCTACTCATGCAGCGTTCGACTACATCGTTAAATTTGCGGGGTCACATCGTTCCCGCACTTAAAATTCTCCTGCATCTCAGTATATCGCTTTTTTCGAAAATAGCAAGAGGAAATCAATAAAAACTTACCGATTTTTGAAACTATTTACGGAAACGTTATTTCTCCGGGAAATACCACGAAATAACGCTTCTTTTTTTGTGCAAAAAAGAGGATCGGTTGCTTTTCTGCGGCGGACAGGCGCTTCTTCCAAAATGAAAAGAGCCGCGCAGTTGAGATCTCAACTGCGCGGGTTTGCGTTAATGGTCGGATTTTAATCCGGCACCGCACATGGTGATGAGGGTGTCGGGCGTTTTGCCGTAGAGGCGGCAGTACTCGAGATAGGCGGCGTAATTGGCGGCGGTGGTGTGCTCGCAGTAGATGCCCTTTCTGGCGATAGCGGCGCGTGCGTCCAGAATTTTGTCCTCCGGCGCGTGGACGAAGCGGACGGCGTGCTTTTTGCAGAGCGCCAGAATTTCCGTTCCGCGCATCGGCTTTCCAATGGCGATGCCTTCGGCAATGGTGGGCGTGGGCGTGACGGACGCGGGAGCAGCTTCGCCTTTTTCCGCCGCACGCAGCAGCGGATCGCAGTTCTGGCTCTGCAGGGCGATGATCTGCGGGAAGTGATCGATCACGCCGCTTGCCTGCAAATGCTCGAGGGCGAACACCGCACCGAGAAACAGCGTGCCGTTTCCGACGGGGATGACGAGGTGCGCGGGGATACGGCCGAGCTGCTCGAAAACCTCGTAGATATAGGTCTTCGTGCCCTCGTAGAAAAAGGGATTGTAGACGTGGTTCGCGTAATATACGCCTTCTTTTTCGACTTTTTCACGGCACACGTCGGCGCAGTGGTCGCGCGAACCGGGCACGACGGTGCAGACAGCGCCGTGGGCGCGGATCATGTCGATCTTCTTGGGACTCGTCCCCTCGGGAACGAAAATTTCACAGGCGATGCCGGCTTTTGCGCAGTAGGCCGCGACGGAATTTCCCGCGTTGCCGCTCGAGTCCTGCACGACCTTGTCCACGCCGATGGCCTTGCAGTGCGCGATCAAAACAGCCGCGCCGCGGTCCTTAAACGAAAGCGTGGGCATGAAGTAGTCCATTTTGAACAAAACGTCTTCGTCAAATTGCACGACCGGGGTCATGCCCTCGCCGAGCGTGACGCCGCGCCAGCTCTCGCCGTCCAGGGCCATGTATTTCCGGTAGCGGAACTGGCTCCACTCGTGCGTGTCGATGTCCGCCGGATCGAATTTTGGCGGCTCGAACTCCAGCTTCCACAGCCCGCCGCAGCCGCAGTGGGCCTTTCTCGTTGTGACGGTCTCCGTGCGGCCGCATTTTGTGCAGATAAAGTTCATAAGAAACCCTCCTTATTGTTCGTGCAGCTCGGCGACGGCTTCGATTTCTACCATCGCTCCGTTGTGAAGCTCCCTCGTCGGGACAATGACGCGGGCGGGCTTGTGGCCTCCAAAAAACGCGCCGTAAATTTCGTTCACCGCGTCCCAATGGCAAACGTCCGGGATGTAGACCCGGCACAAAACGACGTCTTCTTTCGTGCAGCCCGCAGCGCTTAAGACCAGCTCCACGTTGTGAAGCGCGTCTTTTGTCTGCTGCTCGATGGTCTCGGCCATCGGAAGACCTGTTTCGTGGTGCACCGGGAGCTGACCCGAAATGTAAAGCGTGTGGCCTGAGATCATGCCCGGCACATAGTGCCCCTTGTTTTGAAGCTTTGTTTCGATGAAAACTTCCTTCATCCGCGCTTCCCCCTGACCTCGTCCAGATAGCTGTAGATCGTGACCTTGCCGACACCGAGCTTTTCCGCCGCTTTTTCAATGCTTCCCTTCATCAGAAACAGGCCCTTTTCGTCCATGAAGCGGATCTTTTCGAGCCGTCCGTCGCGCGAAAGGCTCTGCGCGTCGGCGCCGCCGAGAATGCTGTCCATTAAGTTTTCGATCATCACCGACACGTGCTCGTTCTGACCGGCCTCCGGCGCGGTCTGCTTTCTGGGCGCAGGCGGCAGAAGCGACTGCAAAAAGTCCAGCGACTGCGTGAGCCTCGTGGTGTCGAGATTGATGCACATCGCGCCCGTCAGCCGCCCTGCCTCGTCCTTGATGAGAAGAGACGACGAGCGGATGAATTTTCCGTTCGGCGCGGTAAAATAGTAGTTTGCGACAAAGCTTTCTTTTAAGTCGTCTGACAAAATGACCTGCCGGACCAGCTGATCGAAGCTCTCGCCGACCTTTCTTCCCGTGACCGACGGGTTTTCCACGTAGACGACCGAGTGCGCGGGATCGTCCAGATCGTGCAGAACGATCTCGCAGTCCGGCCCGAGGGTCTGGACGAGCATCTGCGCCAATGGAATGTAGGGCTGGAGTTCTTTTTTGATCATGGGAGACCTCACTTTTTAACCGGCTGCCCGGCTGTGGCTGTATTCGTTCTTGCCGTGCGCGGCGGCAGGGCTTTTGGGCGACTTCCTGGCCGTGGCCCAGGGGCCATTGTTTTTCTGGCAGAGACCTGCCAGCTGGTCCATTTCTCGACCCCATTCTTCTTAGCTGCGCAAAGAAGAGTGGTGTCGAGCCGCCAAGAAGAAGTTGCGAGAGTTGCTGCACTGCGGTGCAGCTTCAACAAAAGGGCCGCGGCCCTTTTGAAATCCTTGGAGTTCCCGACTTGCAGCGCCTCCAAAATCGCGTCTTTTCAGCGTGCGTTGTTAACGCTCTCTTTCTGGTTTGCAATTACGTTCGATTTTGTTCCATCTTCAACGATCTTACTGCCGAGCGGCAAACCTTCGGTCTTTGGCCGTCACAAGGCACTTTTGCTCTGCAAAAGTCCTTGTGAGGGGGCTGCGTCGGTGCGAGGCAAGTCTCCCAAGCACCACCGAAACCCCCAGCGAAGAGAAATTTCCAGAGGAAATTTGCTCTTCGCCGGTTCAAGACTGAAAGTCTGCTGCTCGGCACAAAGATCGTGCAAAACATTTCAAACCGGGACTGCGTCAGAGAAAGAACGAGAGTGCTCAGATATTTGCAGGCACGCTCGATTGGTACTGCACCGCAAGCCTAGAACCCCAGAGGAGTCTGAGGGGCCGCGGCCC
>DJQK01000073.1:7386-13584 GCA_002437575.1 Clostridiales bacterium UBA6388
TCTTTCTTTTGCAAAGCGTTTTCTTTCTTGCACGAGCAAGAAAGAAAATGCGTTTGGACCGGCTGGCAGGCTTCTGCCAGAAAAACAATGGCCCTTGGGCCACGGCCGGGAAGTCACCCAAACAGCTTTTGCGTTGCTATCCTTAGAATATATAATTTTTTCTACAATGTCAAGCGCAAACTATAATTTGTTATACGAAGCAAAGAAAAATCACCCTCCGGCGGTGTGCCGGAGGGATTGGTTTCTTATTTCTCTTCCGCTGGAGGCAGGAGATTTGTCATGCTCTTGAGGCTGATGCCGAGCGTGGAGGCGTTGTGCAGCAGCGCCGACGTGGTCGGCGGCAGGATGCCCGCAACACCGAGAACGATGAGCGAAAAGTTAAAGCCGACGATGAAGCGGTAGTTCCGGTGGATCCGGCGCATCAGCTCCATGGAGAGCTTTCGCAGCGTCACGAGCTCGAAAAGATCTTCCGAAGCGATCGTAATATCGGCGATCTCCCGCGCGATGGCCGCGCCGGTGGAGATGGCGATGCCCGCGTCAGCCTCCGAAAGAGCCAGAGAATCGTTCACGCCGTCTCCTACCATGATGACCGTGCGTCCGGCTGCTTTTTCTGCGCGGACGAAGGCGGCCTTGTCTTCCGGCAGAACCTCGGAATAGACCGCGTCGACACCGACCTGCGCCGCGACGGACTCAGCCGTCCTGCGGTTATCACCCGTCATCATGACGACCTTGTCGATGCCGCAGGCGTGAAGGGCGCGAATGGCGTCCGCCGCTTCTTTTCTGAGCGGGTCGTAAATGCAGATGACAGCGGAAAGCCGGCCCGCGATGCAAAGATACAGGTGTGAATACTCCGCCGGAAGGGCTCGGAACTTCTCCTCCTCGCCTTCGGGGATGCAGCAGTGCTCGTCTTCAAAGACAAAATGCGCGCTGCCGATGACGACCTTCTGGTCATTGACCATGCTGGAAATGCCATGCGCGACGATATACTGCACCTGCGAGTGATATTCCTCGTGCTTAAGACCGCGCACACGCGCCGCCTCGACAACGGCGTTTGCCATCGAGTGGGGGTAGTGCTCCTCCAGACACGCGGCCAGACGCAGCATCTCCGATTCCTCGTATCCGGCGAAGGGAACGACCGCGGCAACCGTCGGCGTGGCGTAGGTGAGCGTGCCGGTCTTGTCGAAGACGATCGTGTTCGCGTTCGCGACGGCCTCCATAAACCGTCCGCCCTTGACGGAAATGTGGCTGGCGCTGGCCTCGCGCATCGCGGAAAGTACGGCGATGGGCATCGCGAGCTTCAACGCGCACGAAAAATCGACCATCAGAACGGCCAGCATTTTGGTGACGTTGCGCGTGAGAAGATAGGTCAGCGCCGTGCCGCCCAGCGTATACGGAACGAGCCGGTCTGCCAGACGCGCGGCCTTATCCTCGGCGGTCGACTTGAGCTTTTCAGACTGCTCGATCATCTTGACGATCCGGTCGTACCGGCCGCCGCCGCTCGTTTTTTCCACGCGGAAGACGCACTCGCCCTCTTCGCAGACGGTGCCCGCGTAGACAAAGCTTCCTTTGCGCTTGCAGATGGGCATGCTCTCTCCCGTCATCGACGACTGGTTGACCATCGCCTCCCCTGAGACGACGATGCCGTCGAGCGCAATGAGGTTGCCGGTGCGCACGACGATGAGGTCTCCGACCTCGACCGACGTGACGGGGACGAGCACTTCCGTTTTGCCCGCCTGCTTCCACACCTGATCGACGTTCAGCGCCATCGCGCCGGCAAGATCGGCGACGGACTTTTTATGCGTCCAGTCCTCGAGGATCTCGCCGAGGCGCAGCATGAACATCACAGAGCCCGCCGTATCAAAATCGCCCCGCACCATCGAAACGGTGACGGCCGTTGCGTCCAGAACGGCGACGGAGAGCTTTCCGTGCAGCAGCGCCTTGAGCCCCTCGCGGATATACTTGGCCGAACGGACGAGCGCGATCACCGCCCGCATGGGAAGCGGCAGAAAGAGCTTCGAGAAGGCCCGCCGCGCAACGGTCATGACGAGCCTGTCTTCAAATTCGCGGTTCAGCGCCCGCGGCGTGTGCGACGGAACAAGCTCCATCGCCTCGGCCTTTTGGAACGAAAACGCGGCCAGCGCCTTGAGAACGCCGGCTCTTTCCCCATGGTAAACGACGGTCGCGTCGCACGTGCGGTCCATGACCCTGACAGACGCGACGCCGGATACGGCCTTCAGATAGTATTCCAGAACATCCGCTTCGTGCAGGCTCATGCGCGAAACGGCCAGATGCACACGCAGCCGCCCGCGCGACTCGTGCCGGATCAGACATTTCATATGGTAATTCCTCCAGAAAATCAAAGGAAAAGGGCCGCGCTGCGGCCCTTTTGGGGTACTGCTTATTCAGCCGCGGGCGCTTCTTTTTCGGATGCGTCTTCGATGACGGCGGCTTTCTGCGCCGCAGCGCGGGATTCGTTAATGTCCACAGCGTCGGCGTAGACGTCTTCTGCACCCTCGCGGACGGCAGTCGCGGCCTTCATCACGCAGTCCTTTGCGCGAAGAACGGCGGCGGTGGTTTGGGCGTAGACCTTCTTGGCGTCTTTGCTGCCGAGGATCTTCAGACCGGCCGTGCCGAACAGGACGCCGGCGGCGAACAGACCAATATGCTTCATATGAATAACCTCCTGATTGTGTGGTGTCCGGCGAAAACGGGTTTTGGCGCGGACACGAGACAGCATTCTGAATTTGTGTAAACAATATAGCACAGCGCGTCTGAAATTGCAAGATTCTTTTTACGAAAAAGTGCGATTTTTTGCAGAAAAAACAAGGTTAAACAGACTGAACTTTTGTCTGATGTTCGGTTAGACTCGTTTTGCAAAATCGTCAATATGCCCAAAACAGGCAAAAGCCCCGCGCCGAAGCATCCTCCGGCGCGGGAAAAAGACAGCTTGCGGTCTCAGAAAGCCCAGGTCCCATTTCTGAAAATGGGGACGGTTTTGCCGTCTTCGCACGTAGCGTCGATGGCGAGGTCGCGGGTGCCGATCATGAAGTCCTCGTGGATCATCGAGTCGTTGACGCCGAGCTTGCGGCAGTCGTCGAGCGTCTTGTGCTCGAAGTCCTCGATCGTGTCGGCAAAGCCCATGCCGAGCGCCAGATGGCAGCAGGCGTTCTCGTCGAAGAGCGTGTTATAGAACAAAATGCCGGATGCATTGATGGGAGAATCAAAGGGCACGAGGGCGCATTCTCCGAGATACGCGCTTCCTTCGTCCATTTCGATGAGCTTGGTGAGCAGGTCGTTGTTCACCTCCGCGTGCCACTCGACGGCTTTTCCTTCGTGGAAGCGGATCCAGAACCTGTCGATCAGCTGCGACTGGTAAGACAGCGGCTTCGACGAGTAGACGATGCCCTTGGCTTTTCCGCGCATGGGAGAAATGAAGCACTCTTCGGACGGAATGTTGGGGTTAAAGACGATGCCCTGAAGGCTCTTTTCCGCGCCGCCGCAGAAACGCGCCTCGGGGATCATGCCGACGGTAAAGTCCGTGCCGTTGGAGGCTTTGTAGTGAAGCTCGCGGATGTGAAGAGAATTGAGGTACGCACATCTGTCATGCAGGTCCTGGTTGTGCGCCTGCCAGGCGGCGATGGGATCTTCCGTGACGCGGGACGTTGCAAGAATCGCCTCCCAGAGCTTTTCGACGGCCTGGCTCGTTCTGAGGTGCGGGAAGAGCTTTTTAGCCCACTTTTCGCCGGGAACGGCCGCGATGCACCACTGGTACTTGTTTTCGATCTGGTCGCGGTAGCCCTTGATGATGGGGTACTTTTTCTGCTGGGCCTTGGCCATTTTTTCCTGATCGACGCCCTTGAGTCCGTCGGGGTCCTCGGAAAGCAGGTAAATGCGGCAGGGAATGGTGTCGACGTAGTGCTGCCATCTCGCTTCCTCGTAATTATCGAGCTTCGACATGGTCGTGAGGCTTCTGTGGCGCACGTGGAGCTTTTCGATCGGCTGGTGGGTCCAGTCGACGACGACCTTTTTGGCCTTCAGCTTATAGCACTCGTCGACGAGCATGGTCACGAATTCCGGCTGGTCGAGCTCGGCCTGAATGAATACCTCCTGCCCCTTCTGGACATTGACGCCGCACGCGGCAATGAGCCTTGCGTAGGAACGCAGAACCGATTTTTTCATAGGAGCATCTCCTTGTGTTCTAAGAATTTCTATCCGTATTATACAACGTTTTCCCGCGTTTGAAAAGCGCCTGCATGGAAAATGGATTGAAAGCGCGGGCGTTCCATGCTATGATGACACCACAACGATTTTTTGGAGGCACGGTATGAAAAAGACCCTTGCAAAAGAGCTTCTGCAATTCATCGAAAAAAGCCCCAGCACCTACCATGTGATCGAAAATGTCCGGGCGCGGCTGCTGGCCTCGGGCTTTGAAGAGCTGGCGGAAAACGCACGCTGGACGATCCGGCACGGCGGGAAGTATTTTCTCACGCGCGGCGGCACGTCCTGCATCGCCTTCCGCATTCCCGAGGGCGCGGCGCGCGGCTTTATGCTCACGGCCAGCCACAGTGACAGCCCCAGCTTCAAGCTCAAGGAAAACCCCGAGCGCTTATCGGGCGCGTATTTGCAGCTTTCGACCGAAAAATACGGCGGGATGCTGATGGCGCCGTGGTTCGACCGGCCCTTATCGGTTGCCGGGCGCGTGCTCGTTGACGGAGAAACCGGCATTGAAACGCGGCTTGTGCATATCGACCGCGATCTTCTCGTCATCCCGAACCTTGCCATTCACATGAACCGCGCGGCAAACGACGGCGTCAAGCTCCTTGCGAATGTGGACACGCTGCCGCTTTTTGGCGCGGCGGCAGAGAAGGGACAATTCATGAAGCTCGTCGCGGAAAACGCAAATTGCCGCGAAGAACAAATTCTCGGCCACGATCTGACGCTCTACGTGCGCCAGCCGGGCGTGATCTTCGGGGCAAATGAGGAATTTCTGGCAAGCGCGAAGCTCGACGATCTTGCGTGCGTGTTTGCAAGCCTCGAGGGCTTTCTGGGCGCAAAGGAGGCCGAAAGCGTTCCGGTCCTGTGCGTCTTTGACAACGAAGAGGTCGGCAGCGCGACACGGCAGGGCGCGGCATCGACACTTCTGCGCGACACGCTTCGCCGCGTGACGGAGTCTCTGGGCATGACGGCGGGGCATTTGTCCCGGATGCTCGACGAGAGCTTTCTTCTTTCGTGTGATAACGCGCACGCGCAGCACCCGAACCACCCCGAGTATTCCGACGCCGGAAACTGCCCGCAGCTCAATGAAGGCGTCGTGCTCAAATTCAACGCCAACCAGCGCTACGCGACAAGCGGCGTGGCCGCGGCCATTTACCGCAAGCTCTGCCGGAAGGCCTCTGCCCGCGTGCAGGTCTACGCGAACCGCTCCGACATGCCGGGCGGCTCGACGCTCGGCTCCATCGCCACAACGAAAGTCTCCGTCCCGAGCGTGGACATCGGCCTCGCGCAGCTGGCCATGCACTCGTGCGTGGAAACGGCAGGCGCGGAGGACCTCGACGCGCTGGTCAAGGCCATGACGTGCTATTACGGAAAGACCTTGACACGAAGCAGGGAACAGATCACGTTCTGAGTACGCCTAAAGGCTCCCTTTGGGCNNAGGTCTACGCGAACCGCTCCGATCTTCCCGGCGGGTCGACGCTCGGCTCGATCGCAAGCACGCTCGTGCCGGTCGAGATGGCCGATATCGGCCTTGCGCAGCTGGCGATGCACTCGTGCTATGAGACGGCGGGCGTTTCGGATCTTCTCGACCTTGTGAATATCTGCCGGACGCTTTTTGAATCGAGCCTCGAAAAATCGAACGGCGCGATCCGGCTGGTATAAGGCAATGGCGATGGAAAAACGAACGGTCCTCATTCTCGCGCCCTGCGGCGAAAACCGGCGATCACAGCTCGAAAAAGCCTACGGCGAACGCTGCAATCTCTTTTTTGAGGAGGACAGGGAAGCGGCGCTTTCGCAGGCGGAAGTGATCATCGGTGCACCCTGCGAGGCAGATTTGCAAAAAGCCAAAAACCTTCGCTGGCTCCAGCTCTCCTGGGCCGGCGTGGACGCTTACGCGAAAATGCAGCGCTTTCCGAAGGACGTGCTGGTCACGAACGTGTCCGGCGCGTTCGGGGTGATCATCTCCGAGTATGTCGTGGCGGG
>DJQK01000073.1:13610-36141 GCA_002437575.1 Clostridiales bacterium UBA6388
CGTCGCGCAGTACCGCGGCTTCGGCGTCTACCGCGATAACCAGAAAAAGCACCTCTGGCGGCAGCTGGACGAATCTTCGACGGTTTTCGGAAAACGCGCGGTCATTCTCGGCATGGGAGACCTCGGCAGCAATGTCGCCAAGCGTCTTGCGGCGTTTGGGGCGCACCCGGTGGGCGTGCGGAGAACGGTAAGAGACGCGCTTGTCCCGTTTTTTGAGGCGCAGTTTGCGATCGAAAACCTCGACGAGGCGCTCATTCATGCGGACATCCTGATCAACTGCCTGCCCTCGACGAAGGAAACCGCCGGCCTTCTGACGCGCAAGCGGCTGGATAAGCTCAAAAAGGGTGCGCTTTTCGTGAACGTCGGGCGCGGCAGCATCGTTAAAAACGACGATCTGGTCTATGCCCTGCAAAACAAGCAGCTTCGCGGCGCGGTGCTGGACGTGCTGGAAAAAGAACCGCTGCCGGAGGATTCTCCCCTCTGGGACATGGAAAACGTGCTCGTGACCCCGCATATCGCCGGGCCCAGCGACACGGAAAACGAGGACGTGCGCGGCGCGATCTGGGCGATCTGCCTGGAAAATCTCGGCCGGTATTTGGACGGAAAGCCCCTGCGGCACGTGGTGGATCTAAAGACCGGATATTAAAGAAAGCCCCCGAAGTGCAATACTTCGGAGGTTTTTTCTATTTGAGGGCGTCTGCAAAGGCGCGGGCGATGGTTTCGGCGGGGAAGGCGTCGTCTGACGGCCACCAGATATACGCCGAGACGACCTTGCAGCCGGTCTGGACGATGACGCGGTTGCCGTAATACCGCCCATAGTAGCTGTACGCGGTGTCCGCGCCGAGGTCGGGAAGGGGGAATTCCGTGATCTCGTAGGCGCTTTTGCCGAACAGCTTCCGGTGATCGTACCGCCAAAGGTCTCCTGCCAGCCACTTTGCCAGCCACGGCGTGCGCAGCTCGTAGTACGTCGTGTCGCAGATATAGCTGCCAAAGTCTTCGTTTATTTCGTCGATCACCGGCGCGAGCAGGTCGCTGTTTTCGCGAAGATGCAGGGACGTGTGGTCGTCGGGCGACGTTTCGTGCAGCTCTGCAATTGCCGAAAGCGTCGGCACGGGAAGCGTCGATGCGTCCGTTACCCGCACGCTTGCGTCGGTTCGGCCCACGAGAAAGCTCAGCAGCAGCGCGAACCAGACGGCGGTGAGGATAGGATGCAGAATTTTTTCGGCGATACAGCGCGCCTTTTCATCGTGCCAGCCGTTTGTGTGCTCGATGCGCCCGCCGGAACGCAAGTGCGAGCGCAGCTTTTTGAGCCTGCGCCAGTCGCGCACCGCGCCGACAAGAAGCACGGCCATGATAGCCGTCAGTCCCAGAAACCGCAGCGTCCCGAGCGTGAGCACGCTCAGAAAAACCGCCGGAAAGCGCAGCGAAAGATTCAGAAAAGGATACAAAAACAGGAAATAGCAGACATTAAAGATACGCCCCGCGAGCGCACTCTGCACGCGCTTGAGCGATAACGCCTGCACGGCGGGGTCGGTGTTGAGCTCGGGAAGCGTCTCGTCCATGCAGCGGTAGATCAGAAATTCCTTTCGCTCGGCGACATATTCCCAGCCCAGCGCCTGCGCAAGCTCGATGGCAGCGGCCTTGTTTTCAGGAAACTCCGCGAAGGCTTTTTCCTTTGGAATCGCGTCGAGCCGGTAACGCACGCGCCGCGGGCTTCCGGCGTCAAAGCACGCAAGGCCGAGAAAAAATCCGTCGTCTTTCGATAAAAACCAGCCGCGCAGCGCCTGCTCTTCCAGCCAGCTTTCCATCGCGGGCACGTCGTAATCCGGGCAGGGAACAAGAAACCAGCGGCTTTTTCCGGTAAGCTCAGTCATGCAGCAGTCCTCCGATCTTCTCTGCGTCGCGCAGGCACGCGGTCAGGCGATTTACCTCGGCGTTGTACGCGTCCACGCCGCGCTGGGTGATGCGGTAGGTGCGCTTGCGCCCCTCGACGGCGATCTGCTCGATGTATTTGACCTCTTCGAATTTTGAAAGCACCGTATAAAGCGTCGCCGGGCCGATGCGCAGACGGCCAAACGTCGCCCGCTCTAAAAACGCGGCGATCTCCATGCCGCACATGGGCCCCCGGCGCAGCGCCAGCAGCACATAAAACATCGACTCCGTCAAATTTTCCAGCGGTCTTCGCGGCATGAGATACACCTCCCATCTAATATCGAGTCATGATATCGTTTGATGATATTATATAACGATATTGGAAGCTTGTCAAGGCAGCACCGCGCAATTCGGCAAGCAGATTCGGCGAGAGATTTTTCGCCAGGTCAAGGTTTGAAACGTGCAGGAATACTGTATGTATTTCAAACTTTTCAAGCCGAAGCATTGGCGAAAAAGATCCGCCGAAGCGCGAAGACGCAATTATGCGGTGTTGCCTCAAAAAAAGCGGCACACATTCTGTGCGCCGCCTTGCCGTTATGCTTTTTTGAGCTCTGCGATCTGCTCGGAATGCAGCCGAACGACCGAACGAAGAATCGCCAGCTCGTCTTCGATCTCCTCGATCCGCTGCTTCGGAACCATGGTGTCCAGGATCATCTGCTGATTTTCTGCAAGCAGATTGAACTTGGGCTCGAAGTAGGACTCCATCATGACGGAGACCTTGTGGAACGTGCGGTTTTCGGAGTCTGCAATTCTCCGGGTCATCCGCTCCTCCGAGGAGGCGATCTCTTTGCTCATGTGCGCGGTCATCCGCGCTTCGGAGGCAGTGATCTTTTCGTCGATCAGATTTGACAGTGCGAATAGATCTCTTTCATCCAGCATGGCGTGTGCTCCTTTCTATTTCTGATCCTATTATAGTATCGTTTGCAATACATTGTCAAACGGAATCTTTCCCGGGCCGTTTGCCGAAGTGGAACCTGGGCTCGGTGCCCTGGATGAGTCTTCGGATGTTGCTGCGGTGCATGAGAAGGACCAGAAGGCACGTAAAAATGCCGAGCGAGATGCGCACCGGGTCGTGCGTAAAAACAGGCGTCATCGCCGCCACGGCCACGGAGGCCGACATGGAGGACACGGACGCCGTTTTGCTCAAAGCCGCCACGACCGCGAATACGGCAAATGCGCTCAAAAACACGCGCCAGTCGAGCATCAGGGCGACCGCCGCCGCTGTAGCAACTGCCTTTCCGCCCTTGAAGCCGAAATAGATGGGGAAGCAGTGCCCGATCATGCACGCCGCGCCCGCGATGCAAAGTCCCGTCGTTCCGCCGAGCCACGAGCCGAGGAGCATCGACACAACGCCCTTGAGAAAATCGCCTAGCAGCGTCAGTGCGCCCACGCCCGCGCCGAGCGTTCTGGCCGCGTTCGCCGCGCCCGCATTGCCGCTTCCCAGCGTGCGCACGTCGTGATGGAAGATATGCTTGGAGATCAGAATCGACACGCTCAGAGACCCGATCAGATAGCCCAGCACCAGACAGAGCAGATATTTCAACGTCATACCGACAACACCTTTTCTTTACATAGTCTTTATACAATAGCACATTATTCCGGAAAGCGCAACGTGCCGCTGCGCTATTTTTATGGTGCGCCGGCAATAAAAATGTGATAGAATCAAAGAAACCATGAAACAACAGGAGGCATATCTTATGCAGCGGGAATTTGCAGAATTTGCGGCAAGCAAAGCGTGTGAGCTGCTGGCCATCGACAGCCCATCGGGCTATACGGCCGAAGCGGCTGCCTGGGTGAAGGCGGCGTTTGAAGAGCTCGGCTTTGCGGCAGAAATTACGACCAAGGGCGGCGTGCTGGCGGACCTCGGCGGCCGGGACGAACAAGACGCGCTTTTTTTAGAGGCGCACACGGACACGCTCGGCGCAATGGTAGCCGAGGTCAAGGCAAGCGGCCGTCTTCGTCTGACGCCGCTCGGCGGAATGCGGGCGGAGAACGCGGAGACGGAAAATGTCCGCGTCCGCACAAGGTCCGGAAAAGTCATCGAGGGCACGGTGCAGCTGTGCAACGCCTCGGTGCACGTCAACGGCGAATACGGCGAAACGAAGCGGAGCTTTGACACCGTGGAGGCCGTTTTGGACGAGGACGTGAAGACGGCGGAGGACACCAGAGCGCTCGGCGTGGAGGTCGGCGATATCGTCTGCTTTGAGCCGCGCACGAGAATTACGGCCTCGGGCTACATCAAAAGCCGGTTTTTAGACGATAAGCTCTCGGTCGGCGTGCTGCTGGGTCTGGCGAAATACCTCCACGACAGCGGGAAAACGCCCGCAAGGAAGCTTTACGCGCACGTGACGGTCTACGAAGAGGTCGGTCACGGCGGCGCCTCCTCGGTGCCTGCGGGCGTGACGGAGGCCATCAGCGTGGACATGGGCTGCGTGGGAGACGGTCTATCCTGCACGGAAAAGCAGGTCTCCATCTGCGTAAAAGACTCCGGCGGGCCGTACAGCTACGAGGTCGTCGGCAAGCTCCTGGACGCGGCAAAAAAGGAGAAGGCCGACTATGCCCTTGACGTGTACCCGCACTACGGCTCGGACGTGGAAGCGACGCTGCACGCGGGCTTTGACATCCGGCATGGGCTCATCGGCCCCGGCGTCTACGCAAGCCACGGCTACGAAAGAAGCCATCTGGACGGCGTGGAAAATACTCTGCGCGTGCTCAAGGGCTATCTGGGCGTCTGAGCCGGCGGCGGCAAGCGGCCTTTGTGGTACGACGCGTATCGCAAAGATATCGGGCTTATAAAACGCGTACAGAAAGCCCGCAGATCCATCAGACTCCCGATCGCGCAAAAGACTGCGGCCCGCACTGTGTGCGGGCCGCAAATTTATACCTCCCGCCGCAGGACGCGATAGACAAAGTCCATGTCCAACCCTGCGCGGATGGTATCGGCCAGAAGGTCATACTGGCGCTCTTTATATTCCCGCAGATCGAACGAGCCGAGCGCGGCGGGGTCGATGCCGCGGCTTTGGCACAGAGCAGCCAAAATGGCGTCGGCAATGCCCGGCGCGTCAAAAATACCGTGGACGTAGCTTCCATAAACGCTGCCGCTGGAGATGAGCGGCGGCATTTTTTCTTCGCTGCGGCCCATGTGGATCTCATACCCTTCGTAGCGAAGCCCATTGAGGCCGGACAGGCGCCCTTCGACGCCGGAAAAAACGCCGGTCGTCTGCGTCTGGACCTTTGCGCCGCGAAAGACCGTGTCCATCGGCAGAAGGCCGAGCCCGCGAAGCTCCGTCAAGCCGGCCGCTTCCACGCCTTCGGGGTCTGAAACGGAGCGCCCCAGCATCTGATAGCCGCCGCAGACGCCGAAGATCAGCGTGCCGCGCGAGGCCTGCTTCAAAATCGCCGCTTCCAGACCGCTTTCGCGCAGCCATTGCAGATCGGCGATCGTGCTCTTCGTGCCGGGAAGAAGGATCATGTCCGGCGCGCCGAGATCGGAAACCTTTTCCACATACCGCAGCGACACGTTTTCATAGCGCTCAAAGGGTGAAAAGTCGGTGAAGTTCGAAATGCGCGGCAGACGGATGACGGCGATGTCCAGAAGCTTTCGCGCGGTATCTCTTGTAAAGCGCGAAGATAAGCTGTCCTCGTCGTCGATATCCACCTGTGCATATGGCACGACACCCGCCACAGGCACGCCGCAGAGCGCCTCCAGCTGGCGAAGGCCGGGCTCTAAAATCGTCCGGTCGCCGCGGAACTTGTTGATGATCATGCCCTTGACGCGGGCGCGTTCTTCGGGCTCGAGCAGGGCGATGGTCCCATAGAGCTGGGCAAAAACGCCGCCGCGGTCAATGTCTCCGATCAAAAGCACCGGCGCGTCCACGAGCCGGGCCAGGCCCATGTTCACAAAATCGTCCTGCTTGAGGTTGATCTCCGCCGGACTTCCGGCGCCCTCGATGACGATGACGTCGTACTCGCGGCAAAGGCTTTCGTATGCGGCCAGCACGTCCGGCAGAAGCTCCCGCTTTTTCGCGTAATACGCCATCGCCCGCATATTTCCGCGCACCTGGCCGTTCACGATGACCTGACTTCCGACGTCCGTGGTCGGCTTGAGCAGGATCGGGTTCATGCGCACGTCGGGTTCGATCCCCGCAGCCTCGGCCTGCACGACCTGGGCCCGGCCCATTTCACCGCCGTCTCTGGTAATGAACGAGTTGAGCGCCATATTCTGGCTCTTGAAGGGCGCGACGCGATAGCCGTCCTGCCGGAAAATGCGGCAGAGCCCCGCGGCGAGAAGACTTTTTCCCGCATTGGACATCGTTCCCTGCATCATGATATTCAGCGCCATGTCGTATCCTCCATCACGCGCCGCAGAGCGACCAGCAGCGCCTCGTTTTCTTCGGCCAGCCGCACGGCGATGCGGTACCAGCCGGGGCCGAGCCCGGGGTAGTTTTCACAGCTCCGCACGGCGATTTTTTCGCGCAGCAGCGCACGATCGAGCCCCGCAGGCGCGAAAAACAGCAGATAGTTTGCCTCCGACGCACAGACCGTAAAGCCGAAGCTCTGAAGCTCCCGCGTCAGCCGGGCCCGCTCGGGCGCGATAACGGCCTTCGCTTTTTGCACCCAGTCCGGTTCTTTTAGGGCCGCCTCGCCTGCCGCCTGCGCAAAAATCGAGACGTTCCACGGCTGCGTGCACGCGGCCATTTCGGAAAGGAGCCTTCGATCTGCGCTCAGGCCGTACCCGGCGCGCACGCCCGCCAGCGCGTAATTTTTCGTAAACGCCTTCAGGATCAGAAGGTTCCCATACCGGGAAAGCAGGTCCTTCGCGCTTTTTTCGTCCGTAAAGTCGAGAAAGCACTCGTCTAAAAACACGCGCGTGCCCTGCGCGGCGGAAAGCGCCAGTACCTGCTCCAAAAGCGCCCGGCCGAGCGTCCGGCCGGTGGGGTTGTTCGGTGAGCAGAGAAACAGCACGTCCGGCTTTTCCGTGCGCAGCGCGTCGGGAAGGCGCTCGTCCGGCAAAAAATCCGGCGAAGCCAGCGGCACGCGCACGATTTTTGCGCCAAAATGGCAGGCGGCCGCGCTGTATTCCAGAAACGTCGGCGCAAGCTCCATCGCTTTTTTCGGCCGCAGCGCCTCGCAGTACGCGTAGATGAGCTCTGCCGCGCCATTTCCGCAGAGGATATACGCCTCCGGAAGCTTTTCGTACGCCGCGATCGCGGCGGTGAGCCTGCGGCAATAGGGATCCGGGTACTGCCGCACGAGGTGCGCCGCGTCCCGTATGGCAGAGATCACGCGCTCCGGCGGGCCGAGCGGGTTCACGTTCGAAGAAAAATCGAGCGTGACCGCCGCGCCGTACACGTCGCCGCCGTGGGGATTTTCGGTTTTGTATAGCATCGTTTGTTCCTCATACTGGTTTCTGATGAAATTCTTCCATCAGAAGCAGAAAAATGCCTTCACGCCGCAGCAGACCGCAAGCGCCAGAGTGGCCGCCGCGTACATCAGTTTGCACGTGCGCGGGATATCCTCGAAGGCGATCTCGCGCTTTGCATCGCCGATAAATTCCTTTTTGTGCAGCACGCCGTGGTACCACGCGTCGCCCGCCAGACGCAGTCCCAGCAGCCCCGCGCACACAGACTCGGTCTGCGCGGAGTTGGGGCTTGCGTGCCGATACCGGTCGCGCCGGAAGATCCGCCAGCCGTTTTTCACGTCCAGCCGCAGGAAAAATCCCGCCGACAGCAGGAAAAGCGCCGACAGCCTTGCGGGGATGAAGTTCAGCACATCGTCCATCTTCGCCGGTACCAGACCGATGTTTTTATAGGGCGGCTCCACATAGCCGAGCATCGAGTCCATCGTGTTGACGGCCTTGTAGAAAAAGCCGAGCGGCGCTCCGCCGATGCAAAGATACAAAAGCGGGGCGATGACGCCGTCAGACGTGTTTTCCGCGACGGTCTCAACGGCAGCTCTTGCAACACCCGCTGCATCGAGCCGCTTTGTGTCGCGGCCGACGATCATGGAAACGGCCTGCTGCGCCTGTAAAAGCGTCCCGGTTTTGAGCGCGGTATAGACCCTCATGCTCTCGTCCTGAAGCGATCTTGCGGCCAGCACCTGATAGCACATGACGCTCTCGACGATCAGCCGCAGCCACACGCTTACGCGCATACAAATGCCTAAAACGGCCGCCGGAACCGCCGTGGAAACAAAAACGGTCACAACCCAGACACACGCGCCTGCGGCAATTTCGCCCGCCTTCGTCTTCGGAAAAAGTCTGCGGAAGCCGCGCTCGAGAAGCGTGATCAGCTTTCCGATGGCGACGACCGGGTGCGGCAGCCCATGCGGGTCTCCGATGAGACAATCGAGGCAAAAGCCGATCAGCAGTGCAAATAACGACCATTTCATACCGGTGCGCTCCTGTTTTGCAGGGTGAAAATATACACGGGATTCTGCCCCTGCATCAGGTGATACGGCCCCGCCGTTTTTGCTTTGCAGACCTGCACCGACACACATTCGCAAACCGAAAAATCCTTCATGCACGCGCAAAGCGCACCGACGGACTCGAGCGTCACAGCCGCTGCAACGATCCGCGCGTTTGGATTTTTCTCCAGCGCGGCAGATACAATTGCGTCCAGCTTTCCTGCCGTTCCGCCCAGAAACACGTGCGTCGGAGCAGGAAGGGAAGAGCAGGCCTCCGGCGCGTTTCCGGCGACGATGTGCAGATTTTCCAGCCGGAATTTTTCCCGGTTTTCTTCGAGCAGCGGCAGCGCCGCTTCGTTTCGCTCCACAGCGTAGACGCTTCCGCGCCGGGCCAGCAGCGCCATCTCGACAGATACCGAGCCTGTGCCCGCGCCGATGTCCCAGCAGACGGCGTTTTCCGTGAGCTGTAATTTGGATAGGCAGACGCTGCGCACCTCGCTTTTTGTCATGGGGACGAGCTTTTCAGGCGCAAGGATCCGCGAAAACGCCTCGTCCGGAAGACCGGGGGTTTTGATCTCGTCCGGGGCGTCGTTTTCAATGAGCGCGACGCTGAGCTTGTCAAATTCCGTTTCGCAGAGGGAGCTTGCCGTTCCGGCAGTGATTCTCTCGTCCGGATAGCCAAGCTGTTCGCCGACGCTCACGCGCACGTTTCCGAGCCCTGCGTCTTTTAAGCGTTTGCAAAGTGCCTGCATGGCGCCGTCTCCTCCGACCAGCGCGAAGACCTTTTTGTTTGATCGCACGTCGCGGACGATATCGCGCTGCCTTCCGTGCAGGCTCACAGCAGCGGCGTCTTCATAGCTCACACCCAGCCGGGCGCACAGAACGCTCATCGAGCTGAGGCCCGGTAAGACATGCACGCGGCAGTTTTTCAGTAGCGGCAGAAGCTTTTTTGTGCCGCTGAAAAAGCCGGTGTCTCCCGACATGACGACGGTGAAGCTCGCATATTCCGGGTGCGAGGCGATGATCTGCGCGATTTCTTCCGGCGCAATGGCGTCAAAGCGCGCCTGCCCGGGCCGCGCCGCCGCGTCGAGCATCCGTTTTGCGCCGATGAGGCAGTCGGCACGTAAAATGGCCGCGCGGACCTCATAGGTCTGCGCCGCTTCGCTTCCGGGGCCGATGCCGGCAATTGTCACGCCTGCGCTGCGGGAGAAGCCGAATTTCTCGCAGAGCCGGCCGATGGTCTCGGAAAGCGCGGCGCCATCTTCCTGCACAGGCCGCCCGATGACAAGAAGCTTTGCGCCGGTTTTCTTTGCGGCAAGCGCCTTTTCCGGAAAGCAGCCCGCGCTTCCGCCGTCTTTTGTGACGAGAAAGGACGCGTCGATGGCGCGGAGCATCGCCTCATTGAGTGCTTCGGAAAACGGGCCCTGCATCGCGATCACGTGCGAAGGGCTGAGCCCTGCCTTTGTGCACGCATCCAAAGACGCCTGCATCGGAAGCACGCGCGCCCACACGCGAGAGGCAAAGCCGGGAATGCTTTCATACTGGGAAAGCTCCTTGCTTCCGGTCGTGAGCAGAATCTTCCCCTCTGTTTTGCCCAAAAACGCAGCTGCGTCTTCGGCGCTTTCGACGAAAACGGCGTCCTCCGGCGCAGTTGACGCTTCGCGCAGCAGACGCCAGCGTTCGGTTTTCGTTTCTTCGCAGGCCTGCGCAATGCTTTTTGTGATAGACTGCGCATATGGGTGCGTGGCGTCGACGACGAGATCAAAGCGTTCTTTTTGCAGCAGCGAGACAATTTCCTCCACCGGCAGACGCTTTGCCGAGACGTGCAGACGCTCCGCTTCCGGCAAAAGCGCCCCGCCATATTCCGTCGCCACACACGCGGTGACGGCGCAGGGCTGCGTATGGAGAAATTCTACAAGCTCGCGGCCCTCGGTCGTGCCGCCGAAAACACAGATCTTATCCATTCCGGTATCCTCTGGGCGTGATGAGCTGGCCGTTTATGACCTTTGTGGACGAATTTCCGATAAAGACGGTGCAGAACATATCGGCCTGCGCGTCCTTGAGCTCGCCGAGCGTCAAGATCCGGCGGCTCTCGCCATCGCGGCCGATGTTCCGCACGATGCCGCAGAGCCTCGTTTCCGGCAGAACGCGCAGTAAAATCTCGCACGCTTTTTTCAGGTGCTCCGGCCGGCCGTGGCTGGCGGGGTTATAGATGGCGATCGAAAAATCGGCCTGCGCCGCCAGAAGAAGCCGCTTCTCGATGGTTTCCCATGGGGTCAGCCGGTCAGACAGGCTGACGACGGCAAAATCATGCGTCAGTGGGGCGCCGAGAACGGCCCCGCCGCTGCACGCGGCAGTCAGGCCCGGCACGACTTCAACCTCCGGTTCTGCGTTTTCGCCGCGCAGCGCAAAGACGAGCGCCGCCATGCCGTAAATGCCGCTGTCTCCGGAGCAGACGACGCAGACGGTTTTTCCCTCCTGCGCAAGGTCCAATGCCAGCTGGCAGCGTTTGGCCTCCTGCGTCATGGGCGTCGCGTGGAGCTCTTTCCCGGGATAGCGGTCCCGGACGAGATCCACATAGACCGGATACCCCACGATCGCCTGGCAGGACGCGAGCGCACGGTCTGCGCGGATGGTCATATTTTCAAAATTACCGGGGCCGATGCCCACTACAAATACCTTACCCAAAGTCTACCTCCCAATGCTCCAGCGCGGCGGCGACCGTCACGCCGCCCAGCGCCGTTTTTCGTACCAGCAAAGTTTCTGCCCCGCGCAGAGCGGCGCGCTCGCACACATTGTCAACGCCCGTCACGGACGCGACGAATTCAGATCTCGTAAAATCTCCGGGAACGGCGCGCAGCTGTTCGGCGGAGTAAAACCGGACGGGCCAGCCGTTTTTCCGGCACGCGGCCAGAAGCCCCGGCTCGTCCTTTTTCAGCTCGATCGAAAAAACGCCCGATACGGCGCGAAGGTCCAGCCGGTGTTCGGCAAGGACCGCCCGGATGGCCGCTTCGACGGCTTGCTCCGACACGCCTCTGCGGCAGCCGACGCCGACGCGAAGCTTTTTTGGGATCAGGCGCAGCGTTTTTTGGAACGGATCTTTCACATCGCAGCCGATGTAGAGCCCGAGATCCCCTTCGTTTCCAAAAACCACGCCGCCGGGCAGCGAAGACACGACCGGAAATGCGCTCATAAGCGGCAGGCTGCGCTCTAAAATTTCGGCGGCAAAGACCTTCGCCAGGCGCATATCGGAGATCGCGCAGCCGTTTCGCGCGGCGAATTCGTCGACGGCAAATTTTCCATTTACATCCGTCGCCGTGGTGATAACGGCAATTGCGCCGAGCGCGGCGGCAAGCGCAGCGGCAAGACGGTTTGCCCCGCCGATGTGCCCGGAAAGGAGCGGAATGACGAAATTTGCCCGCTCGTCGATGCAAAGAACCGCGGGGTCGGTCCTTTTATCGCGCACAAAGGGCGCGATTTCCCGCACGGCGATGCCTGCCGCGCCAACAAAAATGAGTGCATCGCGCCGCGAAAATTCGAGCCCGTAAACACTTTTTTCGATCGGCAGAAAGCCGGGCGCGGAAAACCGCTCTATCGTGTAAAGCGCGGCGTCCGTATCCGGCAGAAGGCTTTTGACGCGATTTGCCGTCTCCATGCCGGTCCGGCTGTAGCAGAAGATGGCGGCGGTCATCTGGAAGCCTCGCGGAACTCGGTCGAAAAGGCCGGATCATAGAGAAGCGAACGCATATACGCGCCGTCCAGACAGCCGCCGACGACGATGAGAGACGTTTTGGTGAGGCCGTTTTTCGTCACGGTTTCGTGGAGCGTGCCGACCGTGCAGCGGAAGATTTTTTCCTCGGGCCACGTGGCCTTGAAGACGACGGCGGCGGGCGTGTCTGCTTTGTACCCGCCTGCAAGCAGGTCTTCCTGCAATTGCTTCGTCAGGGATGTGCTGAGAAAGAGCACCATTGTCGCCTGATGCGCGGCAAGAGAGCGGATCGACTCGCGCGCGGGAACGGGCGTTTTGCCCGCAGCTCTTGTGATAATGACCGTCTGGCTGACGTTCGGGAGCGTATACTCCACGCGAAGCGCCGCTGCCGCGCCGCAGAAGGCGCTCACACCGGGGCAGACGTCGTAGGCGATCGACCGCTTTTCCAGCTCGTCAAACTGCTCGCGGACGGCTCCGTAGATGCTCGAGTCTCCGGTGTGCAGGCGGACCGTGGTCTTGCCTGCGGCCTCGGCGGTTTCGATGACGGAAATAACTTCCTCGAGCGTCATTTTGGCGCTGTTGTAAATTTCACAGCCTTTTTTTGCGTAGGAAAGAAGCTCCGGATTGACAAGAGAACCCGCATAGATGATCACGTCCGCTTCGCCGAGCAGCTTTGCCCCGCGAACGGTGATGAGATCGACTGCGCCGCTTCCGGCGCCGACAAAATGTACCATAGCTATTCCTCCGTGATTTGATGCAGCAGCGTCTGCGCAAGACCTGTCTGGCACAGAAACCCATATTCCTTTGAAAAAACCATCGCGCCAGCCTGCATTTCGCCGCATTTGTGATGCAGCTGCGCGTCGATACGCCCGGCAAGACGCGAAAGGACGGGGCCGTACAGCCCTTCCTCCTTCAAAATGCGAAGCGCGTCGTCGCACATGACGCACTCCAAAAGCTCCTGCGTTTTTTCAGAAGGCAGGCCCAGCGCAGCGGCGTGCGCGGCGAGAATCTCCATCCGGCAGTCGCCGAATTTCGAGTGCGTGTTCCACATCCCGCCCGCGAGCTTCACGAGCTTTCCGATGTGGCCGATGACAAGCGCGCCCTGAAAGCCCAGATCTCTGCAAAGCGCCAGTGCGTCGCCGATAAAATTGCTCGTCAGGACGGCGGTTCTGGGGTCCAGGCCGATGATGTCCCGGATAAAATCCGCGCCGTAATTTCCGGGCGTGAGCAAAATGGATTCCGCCCCATTTTCTTTGCGCTGGCGAAGCTCGACGCGGATGGTGTCGACAAGCGCCTGTTCGCTCATGGGCTCGACGATGCCGGTCGTGCCGAGGATCGAAATGCCGCCCACGATGCCGAGGCGGGGATTGAAGGTTTTCCGAGCAAGCTGCTCTCCGTCGGGAACGGAAATGACGATTTCCAGCCCGCCGGCGTAATCGCAGAGCCGGCAGACCTCCAAAACGTTTTCTTCGATCATCCGCCGCGGCACCGAGTTGATCGCCGCCGCGCCCACCGGCTGGTCAAGCCCGCGCTTTGTCACGCGTCCGACACCCATGCCGCCGTCGATGGAAATGCCGGGGCCAGCCGTTTTTTTGACGGAGGCGAAAATGCGCGCGCCGTTCGTGGCGTCGGGGTCGTCTCCGCTGTCTTTGCGGATGGCACAGGAGACTTCATGAGAACGCATATGAATTTCCTCGACTGTCAAATGCAGCGCGATCCCCTTCGGCGTGAGAAGGTCGATGGCGTCTTTTCTCTTTCCGGTCAGGAGCATGAAGGCCGCCGCCTTTGAAGCCGCCGCCGCGCACGAGCCGGTCGTGTAGCCCAGACGAAGGGTTTTGCCGTCTTTTACGATGTATTCTTCCATTTAGCGTTTGATCTGGTAGAGCATCGCGTTGCAGATGGCCGCGGCGACATTGCTGCCGCCCTTTCGTCCGCGGGCGATGATATAGGGCGAGAGCGCCTTTTCAATGAGCAGCTCCTTACTTTCCACGACGTTCACAAAGCCGACCGGAACGCCGATGATGAGCGCGGGAGAAAGCGCGCCTTCCTCCATCAGATGCTCGAGCGAGACCAGCGCCGTCGGCGCGTTTCCGATGGCAAAAATGCAGGGCTTGGGGAGCTTCGCAGCCTTTTCCATCGACACGAGCGCCCGCGTCACGCCGCGCTGCTTTGCCGCTTCTGCAACGTCTGCGTCTGCCATAAAGCAGTGCACCTCCCCGCCGAGGCTTGCAAGGATCGTTTTGTTGATGCCCGCCTTTGCCATCTGCGTGTCGGTGACGATGTCGCAGCCGTTTTTGAGCGCTTCCATGCCCTTTTTTACGGCGTGCGGGGAAAAAACGAGATTTTCCGCGTAATCAAAATCGGCGGTCGTGTGGATGGCCCGCTTGATGACGAGCTCGTTTTCCGGCTCGAGCTTTTTGTCGCCCAGAAGCTCCGTGATGATCTCGAAGCTGCGCCGTTCAATGTCCATCGGTTTGATCTGCTCCAGCATGGCAGGATAGCTCCTTTCGGCACGCGTCCAGAAACCGGACGGCAAAAGATGGGTTTGCGTAAAAATGAAAATGCGGGAAGCCCGCGTAGAGGGAATCTGTTGCAACGACGCAGGGCCAGCTTTTTCCGGAGGGTTTTTGTGCGGTGAAGCTGCGGCCTGTTTTTTCCGCATCCCAGTGGTGAAATTCGTGGGCCGGGATCTGCGCGCCTGCTTTGCACAGCAAATTGTCGTGGTTCGCTGTCAGCGTCACATAGCCGAAGCGCGTGAGCTTTCCTGTGTCAAAGCAGCGGCCCGGCAGTGCGCCTGCCATCGGGAAATCTCCAATGGCCTCTGTTAGGTACATGAACCCGCCGCACTCGGCGATGCACGGAAGCCCGGACGAGACCGCGTTTTTGACGCTTTGGCGCATCGTTTTGTTTTCGCTGAGCGTTTTTGCGTAGAGCTCGGGGTATCCGCCGGGAAGGTAGAGCCCCTGCAAATTGCCGGGAAGCGCTTCGTCTTTGAGCGGGCTGAAATCGACAAGCTCGGCGCCCAGCTTTTGCAGAAGCGCCAGACTGTCTTCATAGAAAAAGCAGAACGCCCTGTCCCGCGCGACGCCGATGCGAACGTGCGCCCCCGGCTCCGGAAGCTCCGGCGGGGTAAAGGAAAGCGGCTCTGCGTTTTTTGCGATCGAAAGAAGAACGTCAAGGTCGATGCTTTCTTCGGCCGCGGCGGCAAGACGCTGCATTTTGCCCCTGAGGTCTTCCACCTCCGCGGCGGTCACAAGGCCGAGATGACGGCTTTCCAGCGAGCAGTCCGGCAGGCGCGGCAGAAAACCGCAGGCCTTTATGGAAAACCGGCGCTCGATCTCTTTGGCGAGCGGGCCGTAACTCATGGCGGTGCAGCCGTTTAAGATGACGCCCTTGATCCGGTTTTCCGGCCGGAACGCCAGAAAGCCCTGAATAAGCGCCAGCAGCGACAGCGCCGCGCCGCGTGCGTTTACGATGAGCACGACGGGACTTCGCGTTTTCTGCGCAGTATCAAACGTGCTTGCCTGCGTGGAGGTGAGCCCCAGACCGTCGTAGTAACCCATGACGCCCTCGATGACGGCGACGTCACAGCTGGAAGCATTTTCCGACAAAAGATACCGCAGCGTGTTATCGTCAAAAAAGAAGGCGTCGAGGTTGGAGCTTTTTGCGCCGATGATGCGCGAATGGAACATGGGGTCAATATAGTCCGGCCCGCATTTGCAGGCGGCGGGTCTGAGCCCGCGGTTCACAAAGGCCTGCAAAACGGCGCACGTGATGCTCGTCTTGCCGCAGCCGCTGTTCGTTCCGGCAAAAACGAGACGCGGCGTCAATGTCTGCATGAGTGTCCCCCTCCATGCACAACGATCGTCGCAAAATAGCTGACGGTTTCGGGAAGCTGCGACAGGTCCCGGAAAATTTTCTGCGTGGGAAGGCCGCAGTCAGAAACCATCGCGGCGCGGTCCAACAGGCCATTGCGCTTGAGCGCAGCGACGGTCTCATGGATGGCACTGCCCGATTTCATGAGGACCTTCGTGCCGGGTCTGCGGAGCGCCTCGTCCAGGTCTGCGCTGGCCGGGATGATCTGAAGAGGCGCGTCCATCTCTGTGAGGCTGCACCCGAGCGCGGCGGCGACGGCAGAAAAGCTCGTGACGCCGGGGATCATCTGCGTTTCAAAGCCGTCTTTTCGGACACGCTCCAGAATATAATACGCCGTTGCAAAAACGGCCACGTCCCCGAGGTTCACCATCGCCACATCCAGCCCCTGCGAAAGAAGCGTCTCGATGGCCGCGGCAATTTCCCGGTAGCTTTCCTCGCGCACACAGGCGTCATGCGACATCGTAAACCGGACGGGGAGAATGGTCTTGCCGTCCAGCCGGACAGCGCCTTTTGCGATATCCAGCGCGAGCATCTGCCCCGATTTTGTCTGCGGCGCAGCGATGACAGGGCAGCGCTCTAAAATGCGGACCGCCTGCAAGGTCAGAAGCGCCGGATCTCCGGGGCCGACGGATACGGCGTAAAAAGTTCCGCTTAAACCCTTCATTTGGAACCTCCCGGTACAAATTCAAGCGTGTCAAAGCACGCGTCGTACTTGCCAGGCTCCATGTGATAGAGCTTGGCAATGTAGTCGCGGGTGAATATTTCCTCCGGCGGGCCTACGCGGTCGATGCGGCCGGCCGCGACGCAGACCACCGTGTCCGATACCCGCGCGGCCAGATCCAGCTCGTGCAGCGACATGAGGACCGCCAGACCCTTTTCGCGCACCATGCGCTTGAGGATCGACAGAAGCTCGAGCTTATAGCGGATATCGAGAAAGCTCGTCGGCTCGTCGAGGACGATCAGCTCCGGCTGCTGGCAAAGGGCGCGGGCCAGCAGGATCCGCTGCCGCTGTCCGTCGCTCACGGCCTGAAAGGGCTTGTCTGCGAACGAAAGCGCGTCGACCTGCCGCAGACTTTCTTCAACGATCTTTTTATCCTCCGCACGCAGAATGCCGAGCCGTCCGGTATAGGGGTACCGGCCGGAGCTGACGACGTCGCGGCAGGTCATGAGCTCGGGGTCCATGCGCACGGTCATCAAAATGGCCATGCGCCGGGCAATATCGCCGCGGCTGCGTGCGCGCATATCCTCGCCGTCTAAAAAGACGGTTCCGTTTATGGCCGGAAGCTGAGAAATGATCGTTTTGAGAATGGTCGATTTTCCCGAGCCGTTCGGGCCGATGAGCGTAACGATCTTTCCGCGCTGCACCGAAAGCGCGACGTCCCGGATCAGGGCTTTGCCGTCGTAGCCGACGCTGAGTGCGTCTGTTCTCAAATAGTCGTTCATCTCACGCCGCCTTTCTGTGGATCATCATGTAGATGACAATGGGCGCACCGAAAATGGCTGTGATCGAGCTGATGCTGACCTCCGTGGGCGCGAAGGCCGTGCGCGCGATGAGGTCGCAGAACAGGCAGAACACGCCGCCGCCCAGAAAACACGCGGGGATCATGATGAGGGGCTCTGCGGATTTGAACAGCGATTTCATCAGGTGCGGCACGGCGATGCCGACAAAGGAGATGGGCCCTGCGAAGGCCGTGACGCAGGCGGACAAAACGCTCGAAAGCAAAATCAACGCCGCGCGGAAGGCCTTGAGCGGCACGCCCATATTCTGCGCGTACACCTCGCCGAGCTGATAGGCGCGGATGGGCTTGGACAGAAAAAAGACCAGAACCAGAGCCGCGCCGCAAAAGCCGGCAATCGTCCTGACATTCTCCCAGCTGATTCCGGAAAACGAGCCCATTGACCAGTTGTGCAGGTTCACGATGTTCGAGTCATCTGCAAAGGTGACCAGAAGATCGGTCGCCGCCGTGCAGATATAGCCGATCATGACGCCGCAGATGACAAGCATACTCATCCGCCTGACCTTCTGCGAAACGGCGAGCACAAAGCCCATGGAGATCATCGCCCCGGCAAAGGCGGCTGCGATCAGGACCGCGGAAGAACAGACGAGCCCGCGGCCGAGCAGCACGATCATGACGATGCAGACGCTCAGCTTTGCGCCCGAGGAAATGCCGAGCACGAACGGCCCTGCGATGGGGTTGTGGAAAAACGTTTGCAGAAGATAGCCCGAGACGGACAGCGCGCCGCCTAAAATGAGCGCGGAGAAAACGCGCGGCCGCCGGATCTGAAGCAGGATCCGGCTCTGTGTACTGTCGCCGCCGCCGCACAAAATTTCCCATATTTCAGACGCAGAGAGCTTCACGCTGCCCGCGAGAATGTTCCAGATCAGAAAAACAAGCGCAAGCAGCAGCAAAAGCACAAAGCCGCCCCATGTGCGAAGTCTGCGAGTGTGTTCCATACCGCGCCTCCTTTATGACAGCTTTCGCAGGAAATGCAGCGGCTCGGCCGTCTTGTCCTGCAAGATCGCGTGCACATCGGCGATCAGATCGCCGAGCGCGAGAGATTCCTGATAAAAATTCTTTGTGATACACCAGACATTTCCGTTCTGCACGGCCTTGCAGCCGGAAAGAAGCGGGCTTTTTGTCAGCAGCTCGTCGATCGTTTTGATCTCGCCGTCGATGGTGCTGTTGTAGATCAGGATATCCGCGTCTGCGGCGGCGGCATAAAACGATTCCATCTGAATGGTCATGGTGGACAGCGCGTTTTCCTCGCCGCTTTCATCGAAGCTGACATATCGTCCGCCGGCCATTGCGATGGCTTTTGCAATGTAATCGCCCGATTTGCGGACATTGACCGCGCCGGAGGAATTGATGTAGAAAAATGCGACGCTCTGATCGGTCGGCTCCTGATCGAGGATCGGGCGGAGCGTTTCCAGCAGCGCGTCATACTGCGAGCAGGCCTCCTCTTCCTTCCCGACGAGCGCGCCGTAGAGCTTGATCCATTCGATCCGGCCGAGAGGGTCGGATTCGTAACTCGACCGCTCGACCAGAACGGGGATCCCGGCCGCCTGCAGCTGCTCGACGACCTCCGGCGTGTGGTAGATCATCGTATTTTCGATGGCCAGATCGCAGCCGCTTTCCAGAATGGCCTCATAGTCCGGCGCGGAATACTTTCCGGCGTAGCGCATACGGCCGTCTTCCATTGCGGCTCTGGCGCTTTCGATGTACCAGTCGTCCGCCTTCAGCCCGCTCAGGGCGATCTGACCGACGGCGTCCAGATGGTCAAAGTAGTCCATCGCCGCGGACGCGACCAGATAGATATGGGAAAGCGGCAGATGCAAAACCGTCACGCCGTCCGGCACATCTTCGGGCGTTTCGGCGCCTTCCGCCACCAGAAGAAACGTCTGATCGTCTGCGATGGTGATGCGGGTATAGGCGTCTTCGGCATAGCTGACGGTAAACTGCGCGGCATAGGAAAGCGGAAGCGTCCGGTCAAATTTCAGGTCCTGCCAGGAAACAGCCGTCATTCCGGCCTCCGACGCCTCTGGCCGGGCATCTTGCTGCTCCGGCTGCGCGCAGGCGCAAAGAAGCAGCAGCAGCGCGGCCAGAAGCGTCAAACAGAACTTTTTCATTCGGCGGGCGTCAGGCTCTCGGACGAGAAGTTCAGCGTATATTCGATCTCATGCGGCGTACTCATGGCTGTGGTATCGCCGATGACGGTGAGGTCTTTATCAAAGGCTGCGACGGGAATTTCAAACGTCGAGCCGGGGTCGGTCGTAAGCACGTCATAGCGCACACCGTCTACGATCATGTAGTCGTATTTGCTGCTGCTCCAGACGAGCGTGGCCGTCGCTTTTCCGCTTGCTACGGCAATGGTCACGGGAGATTCAATATGCGATTTGCCGGAGCCGCCGGAGAAGGCGACCTCTGCGGTGTACGTGCCGTCGGCAAGGCCGAGCTCCTCGACCGTTTTTCCGGCGTCAGTCATCGGAACAGGGTTCGAAACGGAGACCTTATGGTCATACCAGACGCCCTTTTTGCCGATGAGCGCGAGGTCAAACTCGGTATCGAGCGCGGGAACGGGAATGTCGAAGCCGTAAACTTCTTCTGAAAGGCCGTCGGAATAGGTCACGGTATCCGTCGTGGGCTGCAAAAGCTCCGCGCCGTCCTTCTGCGCGTCTTCGGCCAGACCCGGGAACAGGTTCACGATCGACTTGGAGACAAGGCTTACGTGGATGGTCATCACGCCGTCTTTGACGGTGAGCGTCCCCTTGCCGTCGCAGGCCTCGTTGGCGTGGAACATGGAGCTGTCGGTGCTGAAGTCTGCGGTATAGACGCCGTCGGCAAGCGCGGGCTCGGCAGGTTCTTCCGTGGCCGTGGCTTCTTCGGCGGTCTTTTCGGAAGCGGACGCCTCCGCAGCAGGTTCTGAAGCAGCGGCTTCGGCGGGTTCTTCCGCGGCTTGTTCGGTCTGCGCCGTCTGGGGATCGGCGGTGGTTTCGGATTGCTTCTGTGCGCAGCCGGTCATGGCGGCAGCGAGCAGCAAAACGGCCAGCAGCAGGGCAATTAGCTTTTTCATGTGGTTTCCTCCTGAGCGTGCGTTGCTCCGGGGAAGAGCGATCTCCCCCGGAGCAGTAAAAATGGTGTGGTTTACGCGTTCAGCGCCTCGATGGCAGCTTTGGTGTGGGCAACATAGATCGCCTGCACATCGGCGATCTCGCCGAGACCGGCGATCTGGCAGCCGACAGAAAGGCCGGCGGCCTCAAACATGGTCTTCCAGGAATCGTCCTCGGAACCGGCCATATCGTTGTTGGCGTGGTCGCCGGCGACGACCATCAGCGGGCGGAGAATGACGTTGGTGTAGCCCGCAGCCTTGACGGCTTCGATGACGGCTTCTGCGGAGGTCTCTTCGGGCTCGCCTTCGACGGTGCCGATAAAGACGTTCTCATAGCCGAGGTTCTGCATCTGGGTCTGCATCTGGCTGTAGGTGACCTTTGCGACGTGCGCGGTGCCGTGGCCCAGGAAGACAAAGGCGGTGCCAGCTTCCTTGGCAGCCTCCAGGCTCTCCACGCCTGCGTCCTTGACGGCTTCGGCGGTAATGGCCTTGGCGACGGCTTCCTTGTCGGCGTTGATGACCGTGGCGTCGGAACCGACCTCGCCGAGCAGCGGCTCTGCGATGGAAACGGATTCAAACTTGTCGCGGTAAGCGTCGATCGTTTCGCACATCTCGTCATACTCCGCGCCGTGCATCAGATGCGTCGGCTGAACAACGAGCTTCTTGACGCCATTGGCGACCGCGCGCTCGAGCGCCTGGTCCATGTTGTCGATCTTCTCGCCGTCACGGGCCTGAATGTGGTTGATGATGATCTGCGCGGTGAAGGCGCGGCGGACGGACCAGTCCGGATATGCGGCCTGCAGCGCGTCCTCGATGCCCTTGATGTCGGCCACGCGGCTGTCATTGTAGGACGTGCCGAAGGAGACGACGAGCAGTTCGTTTTCACCGATCTCGTCCTGATTTCTCGGGTCATCCTTCGAAGCGTCGCCCGTGTCGAGACCGAAGTAGTCGGGGCTGGCGTTTTCGCCTTCAACGAGCGCCTTCTGCGTGTCCGTCAGCGCGTCCCATGCGGCTTTGGCCGCTTCGCACTGGGCGTCGGTCTCGTCGGTGCGGGTCTGAACATAAATGGCGTCGATCAAAGCGGCGACCTCGTCGGCAGCCTGCTGGTCGAGCTCTTCCTGCGAGGGCTCTTCGGCGGCGGGTTCTTCTTCGGTGGTTTCTTCCGTATCTGTTTTTTCGGGAGTGGTTTCGGTGGTTTCGGTTTCTGCGGGCTGGGTTTCGGTTTCGGTGTCTGCGCTGCTTGCGCAGGCGGAGAGGGCGCTGAGCAGCATCATGGCGGCCAGCAGCAGTGCGAGGGTCTTTTTCATTTTGGGGTTACCTCTTTTCAAAAATTGTTCTGAAAGAAATATAAAAACAGCTGCGTTGCCGCAGCCATTCTCCCTAACTGTATCGTGCGCGTGGGCCAAAAGCCGCGCGCAAAACTTGCAGGAAGGTCAACCCGTAGGCAGCGGATTTGAGATTCCACGTCAAGGCAGGTCTCCTGACTTCGATCATTGCAGCTTTGCCCTTCCCAGTTTCCCAGTGGTATGCAGAGCCGCTCCCGCTCACAGTGACTGTATCGCTCCGGATTTGCACCGGATTCCCTTTTCACCCGCCGTACGGCAGACACCCTGACGCTACATTTTTATATTTTTCAGACATCTACATTATAGCACAGCAAAAGATGTTGTCAATTGTATGAATGTGCCGATTATCTATAATTTTTAAGCGATAAGCAGGGTGAAGTTATTCTAAAAACACGTTTTGGGGAAACCGTTCAGACCTTTTCCAGCCCGCCGCCGTGCGGCAGACCCGGATCGGCCGCTTCAGGCAGAACAGCTGTTCCGGGGAAAACCGGAAGCGTTCGTTTGCCATCGCCGGCTTCATATGGCAAAGCAAAACGCAGCCACTTTAAGAGCGTTGACACAGGAAAACAAGCAGGAACCCAGTAAAATCAAGGCTTAAGGAAGCTCTGATTAAATCAGCGGCTGTGGACGGCGAGAGATTTTTCGTCAAGTCAAG
>DJQK01000152.1:0-37984 GCA_002437575.1 Clostridiales bacterium UBA6388
GACAATCGGGCTTTTCAGGATAAAACATCCCTTGTCGCAACCGTGCAGGGTCAGTTGCAGGATGAGATGAACTTTGAGGGCAGATCCGAGGAAAAGCAAATCCGGTCGTTTCTTGCTACGTTTGGTATTGATTATGACAAGCTCACCAAAGAGCAGCTCGTCTCGCTGATTGAAGTACTCAAGCTGTCCAAATACTTGAAAAGCCCCATCAGCCAGCGTGGGAAAGCAAGACCGCAGTTACCGCACGGAAAAGGAAAAAAGAAACGCAAATAAGAAAAAATCGGCACCTGCTTTTGAGGCAGGTGCCGATTTTGGTTACTATCATGTGCTTGCATTTTTTGCGTAAGTTTGGCGTAAATCCGCTTTTTCGCGCCCAAAAAATCAAGCAATTTCAAGGCTTTGGGCAGTCTCTTAGTACATGCCGCCCATGCCGCCGCCCTGGGCTGCGGCTGCCATCGCGGCGTCAGCCTGAGGATCGGGCTTGTCGGCGACGAGGGATTCGGTCGTCAGCACGCACGAGGCGATGGACGCGGCGTTTTCCAGAGCGGTTCTCGTGACCTTGGTCGGGTCGACGATGCCGGCCGGGATCATGTCGCAGTAGGTCTCGTTGTAGGCGTTGTAGCCATAGCCAAGCTTGCGGCTCGAGCGGATCTTCTCGAAGACGATGGAGCCGTCGACGCCTGCGTTCTCCGCGATCTGGCGGATCGGGGCCTGCAGGGCCTTGGCAATGATCTGTGCGCCGGTCTTCTCATCGCCGGAGAGCTTTGCGACCAGCTTTTCAACAGCCGGGATCGCGTTGACAAAGGCCGTGCCGCCGCCGGCGACGATGCCTTCTTCCACTGCTGCGCGCGTTGCGTTCAGAGCATCCTCGACGCGGAGCTTCTGCTCTTTCATCGCGACCTCGGTCTGCGCGCCGACCTTGATGACGGCCACGCCGCCGGACAGCTTCGCCAGACGCTCCTGCAGCTTTTCCTTGTCGTAATCGGACGTGGTGACGGCGATCATGTTCTTGATCTCGGCAACACGGGCCTTGATCTCATTAGCGTCGCCAGCGCCGTCGACGATGACGGTGTTGTCCTTGGTGACCTTGATCTGACGGGCGCGGCCAAGGTCAGCCAACTGCACGTCGGGCAGGTTCATGTTCAGCTCGCTCGAGACATACGTGCCGCCGGTGAGAACGGCGATGTCCTTGAGCATTTCCTTGCGGCGGTCGCCGAAGCCCGGCGCCTTGACGCAGACGCAGTTGAAGCTGCCGCGCAGACGGTTGACGAGCAGCGTCGACAGTGCGTCGCCCTCGACGTCCTCAGCGATGATGAACAGCTTCTGGCCGCCCTTGACGATCTGCTCGAGCAGCGGCAGGATCTCCTGGATGGAGGAAATTTTCTTGTCGGTGATCAGGATATACGGATCGTCGACGACAGCTTCCATCTTCTCGGTATCGGTGACCATGTAGGGGGAGATGTAGCCACGGTCAAACTGCATACCTTCGACGACCTCGAGGCCGGTCTCGGCGGTCTTGGACTCTTCGATGGTGATGACGCCGGAGGTGGAGACCTTCTCCATCGCCTCGGCGATCAGCTTGCCGATGGTCTCGTCGCCGGAAGACACCGCGCCGACACGTGCGATATCGTCGCTGCCCTTGACGGCCTCGGAGTTTGCCTTGATGGTCTCAACGGCAGTCTCGACAGCCTTTTCCATGCCCTTGCGCATGACCATGGGGTTCGCGCCGGCGGAAACGTTTTTAAGACCCTCGTGGACAATCGCCTGTGCAAGCAGCGTTGCGGTCGTGGTGCCGTCGCCGGCAACGTCATTGGTCTTCGTAGCGACCTCACGGACGAGCTGTGCGCCCATGTTTTCAAATGCGTCCTCGAGCTCGACGTCCTTTGCGATCGTGACGCCGTCGTTGGTGATCAGCGGAGCGCCGTACTTCTTGCCGAGCACGACATTGCGGCCCTTCGGGCCCAGAGTAACCTTGACAGTATTGGCAAGCTGGTCAATGCCGGACAGCAGCGCCTTGCGTGCGTCCTCGCCGTAAACGATCTGTTTTGCCATAATAGATTCTTCCTTTCTTGTGAAGCGTTTCAGTATTAGTCAACGATTGCCAGAATATCGGCAAGCTTGCAGATGACGTAGTCCTCGCCGTCGAGCTTGAGCTCCTGACCGGCGAACTTGCCGGTGATGACCTTGTCACCCTTCTTGACGGTCATCTTGACGTCATCGGTGCCGGGACCGGCAGCGACGACCTCGGATACCACGGACTTTTCCTTCGTCGCGGTGGACAGGATGATGCCCGACGCGGTCTTTTCCTCAGCCTCAAAGCTCTTGAGCAGCACGTTATCTGCCAGCGGAGTCAGTTTCATAAGATTACCTCCTGTTTATCTTGCGGCCATACGGCCTGATTTACACTCTTCTTAGCACTCTTTGCATCTGAGTGCTAACACCTATATAATATCCAGATTGCCGAAAATGTCAAGGCTTTTTTTCGAGAATCCTGTGACGTTTTTGTGAACAATGAAAACGCCGCGAAAAAAACGCCCTCCGAAGCCTTCGAAAGACGTTTTTCTGCCAAATTATTCGATGCCGCCCTGTTCGCCTCTTCGGTAGGTAAGTCCCTTCGGGTAGAAAAAGCGCAGGGCCTTGGGGACAAGGCGGATCGTCAGCGTGTCGGTATGGATCGCCTCGCCGTCGATGTTCACGACCTGCGGCGCGTCGCACCGGATGGTCAGCTCCGTGCACCGCTCATGCCGGATCAAAGCCGGATAGTCTGCGTATTTTCCCTTCTGGTACTTGCCGATGACCGCCGCGACCTGAAGTAAGCTCACCTTTTTGACCAGCAGCACGTCGAGCAGCCCATCGTCGGGCTCGGCCTCGGGAACGGGATTGAACCCGCCTCCATACCACCGGCCGTTGCACACGCAAATGAGCGTCTGCTCGGCGTCGATCGTCTCGCCGTTTACGCAAACGACATAATGGGCGCTGCGGCCGGAAAGAATGTTCGCCAGAATGGACAATATGTACGCGCCCTTTCCGGAGACAAGCGGCAGACGCTTAAAGCGCGCGATATCCGTTCCGATCTTCGCGTCGAGACCGATGGACAGAATGTTCGCGCAGTAGGTGTCGTTGCAGGAAATGAGGTCGAAGCGCGTCTCGTCCGCGTCCAAAAGCCGCTCCAGATCAAAAAACGGCGCCGTGTCGGAGAAAACCTTGATCGAGTCGTTTCCCGAGCCGCCGGGGTAATGCGTCACCGCCGCGTTGGGAAACCCTGCCATGCCGCAGACGACCTCATTGAGCGTTCCGTCTCCGCCGCAGGCATACAGCCGCACCTCCTGTCCGGTCTCGGCGAACCGCCTGGCAATGGCCTTGCAGTCGCCGGGGGCTTTGGAGACGCAAACTTCAAAATCGAGCCCCTTCGCGCCGCAGATTTTTTCGATCTCCTTCGTAAAGCGCGGGGTCTGGTCCGACTTTCCGGCGGCGGGGTTGAGAATAAAAATATGCTTCATGCCAGGAACTTTCTCCTTCATTCTTCGTCTTAAAAGTACAGGCGCTCAGAAATACATATAGACGTTGCACTGTAAGCGTCCGTTATAGAGCTTGCGCTTCTTATTCGCCTGCTTGCCGAAATAGTGCTCGAATTCCGGCTCGGATGAAATGATATATTTCTTCCAGCCGTCGGCAAATTTCACGTGGCGGCCAAAGGCTCTGTAAAGCTGCTGGGCGCTTCTCTGCTCGAGCATCCGCTCACCGTATGGGGGATTGCAGACCATGAGGCCCTTATCTGTCGGAAGGCTCATTTTCGTGGCGTCGGCCTCGCGGAAGTCGATGAGCTTGCCCACACCCGCTTTTCTGGCGTTGTCTCGTGCAATGTTCAGTGCGGTGGGGTCAATGTCGGTGCCCAGAATGCGGTAGTCGCCGCGGAACTCCTTATCTAACGCTTCCGTTCTTGCCTCGCGCCAGACCTCCTGCGGCACGCACGCCCACTTCTGCGCCCCAAACGAGCGGTTCATGCCCGGGGCCCGGTTCAGCGCGATCAGCGCCGCTTCGATGCAGATCGTGCCAGAGCCGCAGAACGGATCCCAGAAAAAGTCCCGCCCGCGATACCGCGCCAGATTCACCATCGCCGCAGCCATCGTCTCGTGCAGCGGCGCAAGGTTCGCATTTTCGCGGTAGCCCCGCTTATGAAGGCTCACACCCGAGGTATCGAGAAAAATTTCGCAGCGGTCCTTCATGATCGAAAACCGGATCGGATACGTCGCGCCGGTCTCTGGAAGCCACGAAAGGCCATATTTCGCGCCCAGCCGGTCGACCGCCGCCTTTTTCACGATCGCCTGACAGTCCGGCACGGAGTGCAGCTGGCTGTCCAGGCTGTAGCCCTTGACCGGGAACGCGCCGTCCTTCGGCACGAAGCTTTCCAGCGGAATTTTCTTCACGCCCTGATAGAGATCCTCAAAGCTCTTCGCTTCAAACTGCGAAAGCATGATCATCACCCGCTCGCCCATGCGGCAGCAGAGGTTCGCTTTCGCCATCGCGGCAAAATCGCCGTCAAAGAAAACGCGCCGGTCTTCGACACGGACATTGGCAAGACCGAGCCGCTTGAGCTCGTCTCCGACCAGTCCTTCGAGTCCAAAAAGACACGGTACGCAGAAGGTCATTGGCTGCATATCGCAAATTCTCCCATTTTTCATCAGATACAGATTAGTATAGTAAAAATCAAGAAAAATAGCAATTGTTTCTTTGTAAATTCACGCACTTTTTACACGCGGCACATGACAACCGCAGAAAAATCCTGTATACTATTAACACAGAAAGGAGTTGATTTCGATGGTCTATGTCTGGCTCGGCCTGATCGTGGCGTTCGTCGCCGTAGAGGCCGCGACGGTCAATCTCGTATCCATCTGGTTCGTCGGCGGCGCAGTCGCGGGTCTGGTGAGCGCGATCCTGGGCGCGGCGGTGCTGCTGCAGATTGCGGTGTTTCTGGCCGTGTCTGCGGTTTTGCTGGCACTTTTGCGGCCGGTGATCAAAAAGTATCTGCACGTCAAGCCGGCGAAGCTGAACGCCGACCGCCTCATCGGAAAGACCGCACTCGTCACGGAGCCCATCAACAATCTGGAAGAAACCGGCGCCATCCGGATGAACGGCGTTCTCTGGACGGCCGAGAGCACCGACGGTGCGCCCATTCCCGCCGGTACGCGCGTGCGCATCGAACGCATCGAGGGCGCGAAGGTCTATGTAAAGCCCGCCGAAGTTCCGGCGGAAGTATAAGAGAAATTGCAACACACAGAATAAGGAGGAAAATTTTATGGAATGGCTTCCCGTACTCGTCATCGCAGCGTTGGCGCTCTTGATCATCGTGCGCAACATCTATGTCGTCCAGCAGTCCAGAGCCTACGTCGTTGAGCGGCTCGGCGCGTTCAGCAGCGTCTGGACCGTCGGCATCCACTTCAAGGTCCCGTTCGTCGAGCGCGTGGCCAAGAAGGTCAGCCTCAAAGAGCAGGTTCTGGACTATCCCCCGCAGCCCGTCATTACGAAGGATAATGTCACCATGCAGATCGACACCGTCGTCTATTTCCAGATCACCGACCCCAAGCTGTACGCTTACGGCGTCGAGCATCCGATGATGGCGATGGAGACCCTGACGGCCACGACGCTCCGCAATATCATCGGCGATCTGGAGCTTGACCAGACGCTCACCTCCCGCGACGTCATCAACACGCGGATGCGCTCGATCCTCGACGAAGCGACCGACCCCTGGGGCATTAAGGTAAACCGCGTCGAGCTCAAGAACATCCTGCCCCCGCAGGACATCCAGAACTCGATGGAAAAGCAGATGAAGGCCGAACGCGACCGCCGGCAGGCCATCTTGCAGGCAGAAGGCGCGAAGCACAGCCAGATCCTCGTTGCCGAGGGCGAAAAGGAAGCCGCGATCTTGAAGGCAGACGCCGAAAAGCAGGCCGCCATTTTAAGAGCCGAGGCCGAGAAGGAATCCGCCATTCTGAGAGCCGACGGCGAGGCGCAGGCCATCCGTGCGGTGCAGCAGGCGCTGGCCGATTCTCTGGCGATGCTGAACGAAAAGGCCCCGAATGATCAGGTCCTGAAGCTCAAGGCGCTCGAGGCCATGCAGAAGGTCGCCGACGGCAAGGCCACGAAGATCATCATTCCGTCCGAAATCCAGGGTCTTGCGGGCCTCGCGGCAGGTCTCACCGAAACCGTAAAGGAAGCAAAGTAAGATGGCGAAGAAAAACGACGAACGTTTTGTGAAGGTCTATGAAAACGGCGGTTTTCTCTGGTCGAAGGCCGTTTTTGTTGACCGGCAGACCGGCGTCAACTACCTCTACATCGGCGCCGGAAACGGCGGCGGCGTAACGCCACTGCTGGACGCCAACGGCAAGCCCGTCGTGACCCCGGTTCCCAACGACTATCCGGAAGACTAGAGACGCGCCCCGGCCGCAGGCCGGGGCGCTTTTTTAACCGCTGAAGCTGACTGTGTTCTGGCAGACGTAGTAAATTCTGCGGCTTGCGTCGTTGGCAAGCACGAGAACGTCTCCGAGGCTTCCGAGCACCGCCGCGTTCGCCACCAGAAGCGGCCCCGCGGCAACAGAAGCGGTGCGTCTTCCTGCGAGCTTCGAGTCCGTGCAGTCGCAGGGCGTGGGCTTCATGACAGGCGTCGTGGTGCTGCCGAGCGGCGGCCTTCCGGGGTGCAGCGCCTGCCAGATAAGGCTCTTGAGTTGGGTGTATGTCTCATCCTGCGTCGTCGACTCCGGAACTGTGAACGCCACAGCGGTCAGCGAACACACCGACACCGCACTTGCCGAAAACGCAGGACCGGAGGCGCAGCACGCGTCCGCCGCGCAGACCGGGATGGGGTAGTAGACCTGCCCGCTGACCTCCAGATCGTCGCACGTGCACGGCTTGATGCTCACAAACTCGCCGGCCAGCGGCCCGGTCAGATTGTCATACGCCGTCGTCACGCTGTCCGGGCAGGAAAGCGACGTGCCGAGAACGAAATTCGGCGTAAAGAACGCGAACTGGTTATAATCGACCAATGGGGCAAGCCGCGGGTCGCACAGAAGCTCCAGCGCCCCCAGCATCCCTGCCGCGCAGCCGCAGCCGCAGTCGACGTCGGCCTCCTCCGCTCTGGGCGGCATGGGACGCGGCGGCATCGGCGGCATGGGCGGATACGGCGGCACTGGCATACACCCCGGCGGGCACGGCGCGGCAGGCGGCGGGCAGGGATTCGGCGCAGGCGGCGGGCAGGCAGGCGGCTGATTGCACGACGGCTGATTGCACGAGCAGCCGCCGGTGGTTGTGTAGTTGCAGTTGGGATTCATACCATCACTCCTTAAAGTCTGACTTGTATTGCTCGGCTACAACTACGATATGCTATGGAGCTTCAAATGGTTCTTCGGGAAGCTTGCAATTTCCCATCCGGTACGGTATGATAAAGGGCGAAACTATGTACCGGAAGTGGTTTTGATGCTGAAAAAGATCGTCCCTGTCGTCCTCGCCCTGCTCCTCGTTCTGCCCATCTGCACCGGCGCTTTTGCCGAAGACGCGCAGGAGGTCGTAGAGCTTCCCGCCGTCGTCACGCCGATGGAAAATCCCGCGGAAGAAGCGCCAGAAGAAGAATCTCCGGAAGCAGAAGAGGCTTCCTCTCTTGCCGCGCTCTTTGAAGCGTTTCGTGCCGAGCGGAATTTGACCGAAAGCAATTTTGCCGTCAGCTACTACGACACCGTCACCGGCGAAAGCTACGACTGGAACGAGACGCACATGATGGTCGCGGCCAGCACGTTTAAGCTTCCGTTGAATCTCTACTACTATGAAAAGGAAAACGCGGGGGAATTAGCGCCCGACACGCTCATCACGCAGGGCGGCGCGACGCTCGATCTGTGCCACTATTTGAGCATCGTCGAGTCGAACAACGAAATTTCCCACGCGCTTTTGTACCGCATCGGAACGTTTCCGGAGTATAAAGAGGCCATGCGGAAGTATTTCACGATGACCGATGATGAAATTGATCCCAAGTACTACCAGAACAACTACTACTGCACGCGCATGATGATGGACACGCTCAAATACCTCTACGAGCGGCAAGACGATTTTCCAGAGCTCATCGACTATATGAAAAAGGCCAATCCCCAGAACGGCTATTTCCGGGCAAAGGTCACCGAGATGGACGTCGCGCACAAGTACGGAAGCTTTGAGGGCGCGGAAAATGACGTCGGCATTTTTTACGCCGAGCATCCGTTCCTGCTGGCCGTGTACACGCAGGGCGTCGGGGAAGCGGTCGTGCAGGACGCGGCCCGGCTTGCCGCCGACTATAACGCGCAGCAGACGGAAAATTACAAGCAGCAGCAATTGCAGGAGCAGCTGGACGCCTTCGAGGCCGAAAAGGAAGCCCGCATGGCGCAGGCCGAGCAATTGGCCGAACAGGCAAGGCTCTCGCTGCAAGCGCAGCGGGAAACGGAGAAAAAGGCCGCGCAGGAGGCTGTTCTGCCAGAAGCGGCGGACAATGCGCCGGAAGCCGCCGCACCGGAAGCATCCTCAGAAGATGCGGAAAAGCCCGCCTCCGTGTTCCAATTCAACCCCGATAATTTTGATTGGTGGATGCTCGCCGTGGCTGCGGCAGTGCTGGTTCTGGGCAGCGGCGGTGTGCTGCTCATCTGGAAGACCGGCAAACTGAAGGAGCTCTCCAAAAACGCCGAACAGGACGACGCCGACGAGAACGACGCCGACATACAGCCGCCGGTATCAAAAAATCAATAACTACCCCCCACGGATAAAATCTCTCCGGTTTCGGAGAGATTTTTCTTGCATTCTGCGTTCCCATATGTTATACTGCGTATGAAAAGTTATACTAAGGAGGAATCGTAATGCCAATGCAGTTTCCGAAAGGAAAGTTCATCAGCATGGTCAAGGTCGGCGAAAAGGGCCAGATCGTGATCCCCAAGGGTGCGCGCGATCTGTTCTCCATCCAGCCGGGAGACAATCTTCTGCTGTTGGCCGATGTGGAAAAGGGCATTGCGCTCGTGCCGTCGGAATCTCTCGACACGCCCGCGGCGCTGTTTCAGCTGGGAAAGGAAGCGAGTCAGAATGACGATCCTCAGGACTGAGGGCCTGTGTAAGCAGTACCCCGCATTCCGCCTTCACGACGTGTCGTTTTCCATCGAGGAAGGCCGCATCATGGGCCTCATCGGCAGAAACGGCGCGGGCAAAACGACGACGATCAAAGCGATGCTGCGCCTCATCCGGCCGGACGGCGGGATCACCAAATTTCTGGGAGAGCCAGTCGACGACGACGCGGCAGCGCTTCGCCGGGCGGCGGGCTATGTGTCGGGAGACCTCTGCTATTATCCGCGCAAAACGCTCGCGCAGCTCACCGCCGTCACGAAAAGCTTCTACGCAGACTGGGACGACGCGCGGTATGCGTCGCTCTTGACGCGCTTTTCGCTGGTGGATACCAAGCGCGTGTGCGAGCTTTCGGCGGGCATGAAGGTCAAGTATCAGCTGGCCTGCGCGTTATCGCACGGGGCAAGGCTCCTGATTTTGGACGAGCCCACGTCAGGGCTCGACCCTGTGTCCAGAGACGATCTTTTGGAGCTTCTGCGCACGCTTTGCGAAAAAGACGGCGTGTCGGTGCTGTTTTCCACGCACATCACGTCCGATCTGGACGCCTGCGCCGACGATGTGACGTATTTGCAGCGTGGGACCGTCGCGGCCAGCTGCCGCCTCGCCGATTTCACCGCGCCGTGGAAAACGCTCATGGGCGCGGAGACTTCCCTGACGCCGGAGCTGAAAGCACATCTTCGCGGCCTTCGCGTGCACCGGGGAGAATTTGAGGCGCTATATCCCTCGGACGCTCCCTGCCCCGTGGGCTGCCGGGAAGAGGCCGCCGATCTGCAAACGGTGATGGTATTTCTGGAACGGGAGGTGCAGGAAGGGTGACACTTCTGAAAAAAGAGTGGAAGCTCGTGATGATGCCGGTGCCGCTGTTGTTTCTGCTTTTGAGCGCGCTGGTGCTGGTCCCGAACTATCCGTATTACGTGACGTTTTTCTACACCACGCTCGGCATTTTCCTCATGCTCCAGTCGGCGCGGGAAAACCGCGATCTATACTACATGGCGCTGCTGCCGGTCACAAAGCGCGAGATGGTGAAGGCGCGGTTCTTGCTCGTTTTGTCGGTCGAGGGCTTGCAGATGCTCGTCTGCATTCCGTTTCTGCTGCTCCGGGCCAGCTATGGGGAACTCAAAAACGCCGTCGGCATCGAGGCGAACATCGCGTTTCTGGGACTTTCTCTGGTGCTGCTCGGGCTTTTTAACCGCATTTTCTTCCCGATGCACTACAAAAACGCGTATGATCTCGGAAAGCCCTTCATCGTCTCCAGCGCCGTTCTGGCCGTTTCCATCTTCGTTCTGGAGGCCTTGCAGCACGTGCTGCCGTATTTCAGCACCGTCTGCGACAGCTACGCGCCGGAAGATCAGCTGCGCCAGCTGCCCGTTCTTCTTGGCGGCGCGGCCATATTCGCCCTGCTGACGCTTCGAAGCTACCGGCTGAGCGTTTCGCGGTTTGAAAAGGCGGACCTATAAGCGCAAAGATCCTCCGTATGGCTTTCATACGGAGGATTTCTTTTATTCACTCTGCCCGGGCGCCTGCGCGTTTCCGTTTCCCGGCTTATTGCCGCGATACCGGCGGCGGCGCGGGCGGCGGGGCGCGTTGGGATCTGCTTCCGGTTTTTCGCCCTGCGGCTTTTGGCCCGGCTGCTTACCCGGCTGCGGCTTTTTCTCGCCGTTCGGGCGGCTTTGGCGGGGCTTTTGCTCGTTCGGGCGCTTGTCGCGTCTTGGCTCGGGCTTTTTCTCCGCGGGCTTGTCGGTGGCCTTTTCCGTCTGCGGCTTGGCCTCGGGCGCACCGTCTTGCCCTTTTCCGCGGCGGCGGCGGCGCGGGCGGCGGGTCTGCTTTTCACCGGATCCTTCCGCTTCCGGCTGCGCGGACGCATCGGCCTGCTCGGCGGGCTGCGGCGCTTCAAACAGCTCCTTCTTCGCGGCGAACATACTCTCCTGATCGAAGCTGCTGACCTGATCGGGATAGATCAGCTCCGGCAGCGGCTCAAACTCGTCTTCCTTCGGCTGCACCTTGCGCGGCTTCGAGGAAATGGGGGCCAGATCCTTCGGGATGGGCGGGTCGTTTTTCCGCGCCTTGCCGTTTCTGAGCACGCAGATGTCGCAGTTTTTGTAGCAGCCGATCGTCTCGGGGCTGTCTTCCATGCGCACCTTCACGCACTGGCGCAGAAGATTGACCTCCGTCACCGTGCCGCGGCCATCGGGCGTGTCGACGAACGACTCGTTCTTGGGCGCGGTCTTGAGAAGATCCTCATACGCCTCCTGCTCGTATTTGAGGCAGCACATGAGCCGCCCGCACGTGCCGGAAATTTTCGTCGGGTTCAGGCTGAGGTTCTGCGTCTTGGCCATTTTGATGGAGACCGGCTGGAAATCGTCGAGGAATTCCTTGCAGCAGAACGGTCTTCCGCACACGCCGAGTCCGCCGACCATCTTCGCCTTGTCCCGCACGCCGATCTGCCGCAGCTCGATGCGCGTGCGGAACGCCGAGGCAAGGTCCTTGACCAGCTCGCGGAAATCCACGCGGCCGTCGGCGGTGAAGAAGAAGAGGATCTTGCTGCCGTCGAACGCGGCCTCAGCCGAGACCAGCTGCATTTCCAGCTTGTGGTCGGCGATCTTCTGCTGGCAGACCGCAAAGGCCCGCTTTTCCTTCTCCTGATTTTCCTGATTGATGCGCTCGTCCTGCTCGGTGGCCATGCGGAGCACCCTGCGCAGCGGCGGCACGATCTCGCTTGTTTTCACCTCGTGGCACGGGCCTGCGCAGATGCCGTATTCGTCGCCCCGGGCGGTCTCAATGATCACGTGGTCTCCCGTTTCCGGGCGCAGCTCGCCGGGGTCAAAGAAATACGTCTTGGCGTTGCTGCGGAAGCGGATATCCACGACCGTCACGCATTCCGGCGTATCCGCAGGCTTTTCCTCGGGTGCTTTGTCCCCGGCGGCCTGCAGCTCGTCCTGCACCTGCGCGAGCTCCTCCTGCGCCTGGGCGATCTCTTCTGCCGCGGCGGATGCTTCCGATGCGGCGGGGTCTTCTATTGCTTCCTGCTGCGCAAGCGCCGCCTCTTCCGGCTCCTGCGCACTCAGATCCATTGTCCGTTCTTCGTCCATAGTGTCTCCCATCTATTTACAATTATCGTAATCTCACACACAGCTCTCCAACGACGGCCCCGACGCCGACGTTTCCTGCCAAATCGTCCGATGCCTGCCGCAAAAGCTCTGCCGCAGCAAAAATTTCCGCGCCGGTCCTGCCGCGCAGCAGCGCCTTTCCCGTCTCGTCCGGAGAAATCGCCCCGGCTCTGGCCCGTAGGGCAAGGCACAAAAGCCGCCTCGTCTGCGCCAGCACTTCCGTCAGCTGTCCGCGTCCGGCCTTTTCCATCGGCACGAGCGTCTGCAATAAACCCCACGCGTCGCGCGCTGCAAAGGCCGCTGCAAGCGCCAGCGCCTGCGGCGAAACGAGCTGGCCGCGCAGACTCTCGCACGCAGGGCCAAGAAAGCCCTCCGCCTGCTCCAGCGCCCGGCGCAGCTCGTCTTCCCGCTTTTCCGGAAAGCGGTTTCGCAGCTCCGGCAGCGCCTCCTCCGGCGCAAGAGGGGAGAGCTGCAGCTGCACGGCGCGGCTTCGGATCGTCGGCAAAAGCGTTTCCGCGCTCGTCGTGAGGATCAGGAACACCGCATACTCGGGCGGCTCTTCGAGAATTTTCAGCAGCGCGTTCTGCGACGGCTCACCCAGATCCTGCCCGCGCGGGAGGATGTAGACCTTCTTTCGTCCCTCGTTGGGCCGGATGAACACGTCGCTTCGCGCCTGGCGGACGATATCGACAGCGACGTTCTTATGCTCCGTGTCGTCGACCGTCACAACGTCCGGATGCTGGTTTGTCAACACCTTGCGGCACGCCGGGCACACGCCGCAGCCGGGGTCGTTTTCCCGCCGGCATTCAAAGGCCGCCGCCATCATAAGCGCCAGCGTATGCCGCCCGGAGCCCTCGGGGCCGCACAGAAGATAGCAGTGCGAGGTTTTTCCCTGCCGGAAGGACGCCTGCAGACGGCTTTTCAGCGCGTCGTTTCCGAGAAAACCGCCAAAGTCCATCGAAGCTTCCCTCCTTTGCCTGAAAACCAGTTTCCTGATTGTATAGTATACCAAGAAATTGTCCATCGCGCTACTGTTTTTTTCGTCCGTTTCCGCACAGTGTGCCGCACCCGTTTTGTTCCGCATTGTCGAATGATTTGCGATCCGTTTCGTGTTTGCCGCAAAAGCGCTTGACTTTTCCTGTCCCAGTCGTTATTCTAATTTCAGAATCACCATATGACAGGAGACATGAACATGAACCGAAGAATGCTTGCGCTTCTGCTTGCACTCGTTCTGATCGCCGGTTTGATGACCGGCTGCGCGTCCGGCCGGACCGGAACCGCCGCGCCCGAACCGGCGCAGACCGAGACCGCGTCCGAGAAGTCCTCTGCGGAAGCCGCTCCCGCGGAAGAAGCCGCACCCGAAAGCGCCGAATTTACCGACAGTCTGGGAAGGACCATCACCCTTCCCGCGCAGATCACGCGCATCGCGCCCAGCGGCGCCGTTGCCACGATGATGCTTGCCGCCATCGCGCCGGAGCACATGGTCACCGTCAGCGCCACGCCCAGCGAACGCCAGATGGCGTATCTGCCCGCGAACCTTGCCGCGCTTCCCGAGACCGGTCAGATGTACGGCAGCAAGGCCAATCTGAATCTGGAGACGCTGCTCGCCGCCGACCCGCAGGTCATCATCGACCTCGGCGACAAGAAGGGCGATATGGCGGCCGACCTCGACGCTTTGCAGGAGCAGATCGGCATCCCCGTCATCTTTATCGAAGCAGACCTTCCCCATATGGCAGCCGCGTTCCGCACGCTGGGCTCGCTTCTGTCCGGCAAGCTGGACCGCGGTGAAGAAATCGCCAGCCTCATTGACCGCACCACTTCGATGGCAGCGGAGAATTCTGCAAAGATCACCGACGATATGCGCGTCCGCGTCCTGTATACCACCGGCGAAGACGGCCTCGGCACGAACGCGGCCGGTTCCACGCAGGCGCAGGTCCTCGATCTGGTCGGCGTTGAAAACGCGATCAAAGTTGAGGACGTCAGCAGCAAGGGCGGCGGCAACATCATCAGCCTGGAGCAGCTGTACAACTTCGATCCCGATGTGATCGTTTTTGCGGAAAACAGCATCTACGACACCGCAGCAAGCGACCCCGCCTGGGCGCAGCTGACCGCGATCTCGACCGGCAAGTACTATGAGGTCCCCGGCGTACCGTACAACTGGCTCTCCGGCCCTCCGTCGATGAACATGATCCTCGGCGTGTGGTGGCTCGGAAACCTCATCTACCCTGACATTTACGACTATGATATGTCAGCAATGACGCAGGAGATCTATAAGACCCTCTGGAGCTACGATCTCACCGCCGACGAAACCGCCGCGCTTCTGGCAAACTCCACCCTGAAAGCCACACAGTAAGTCAAATACAAACGGGCCGCAGGACAATGTCCTGCGGCCTTTTCGGTCTTACGTTAGTGCACCTTCTGTAGGGGCGGACGACTCTGTCCGCCCTTGGGCAGTACGAATTCGCCGCAGATTATCGCGTTTCGAACATTTTCTGCCGGGCGGACAGAGGCGTCCGCCCCTACAAGCGCTGCTTTTTAGCAATGAAAAAACGCGGAAACCTGCTCGGGCATGGCAAAAGGCCGGACATAAGTCCGGCCTTTGTTTTGACGTTTTTTATCTGTTGTTGTAAGCCTTGATGCCGAGGGCCAGAAGGTCCATGGCGCGCTCGAGCTTATCCTGCTTGAGGATGTAGGCAATACGAATTTCGTTCTTGCCCTTGCCCGGGGTGGCGTACATCGGAGCGCCCGGGGCGAACATGACGGTATCGCCGTTGTCATCGAACTCTTCGAGCAGCCACTTCTGGAAGTTGTCCGCGTCGTCGATGGGCAGCGCCGCCATCAGATAGAACGCGCCCTTCGGGCAGTCGAACACGACGCCGGGGATCTCGCGCAGCTTGGCCACGACGGTGTCGCGGCGGCGCTTGTACTCTTCACGGACGGCCGCGAAATAGGAAGCGTCGACCTGATACAGAGCAGCCGAAGCGACCTGATCGAGCGTAGCGACGGAAAGTCTGGCCTGGCAGTACTTCAGCGCATGGCCCAGCAACTCGTGGTTGCGGGTCAGGATGCAGCCGATACGGGCGCCGCAGGCGGAGAAGCGCTTGGAGACGGTGTCGATGACGACGACGTTCTCAGCCGCGTCTGCGAACTCGCCCATGGACTGTAAGGGCTCGCCGCCGTAAACGAACTCACGGTATGCTTCGTCGCCGATGATGAACAGGTTATGCTCCTTGGCGATGTCGCACATCATGCGCATCTCTTCCGGGGTCAGGACGACGCCGGTGGGGTTGCCGGGGTTGGTGACCATGATGGCGCGGGTGTGCTCGTTGATCTCCTTTTCGACCTTCGCGCGGTCGGCATAGTGATAGCCTTCCTCGGGGCAGGTGGGGATGGGATGGATATGGGCGCCGCAGGTGTTGACCATGGTGTTGTAGTTGGGGTAGAAGGGCTCGGGGATCAGGATCTCGTCGCCGTCGTCGAGGATGCACTCCAGAACGATCTGCAGCGCCTCGGAGCCGCCGGTGGTGATGAGGATCTCGTCCTTCTCAAAGTGCATATCCAGATCGTCATAGTACTTCTGGATGGCGTCGATGAGAACGGGCATACCGGGCGACGGAGCATACTCCAGGACCGGCTGGTTGAACTCGCGGATGGCGTCGAAGAACTGCTTCGGGGTCTCCACGTCGGGCTGACCAATGTTCAGATGATAGATCTTCTTGCCCTTGGCCTCAGCCGCCACCGCGTAGGGGTGGAACTTGCGCATCGGGGAAAGGCCGCACTTCTCGACCTTGCTGGAGAACTTCATGAGAATACCTCCTTGATTTTTTAACGCCGGGCCGTGCATCGTGCGTAATGCACAAATTCAAGGCCGCGATCGCCGCGTCTTTCAGACATTCAGCATATGAATTATAACATATCCGCCAAGTCCGCGCAAGATGTCTGCGTATAAAAATTGCATTTTTCATACTGCTTTCTGATTCCATTCCTGCCGCGATCTGCACGCTGCGCGTTCGAGTGGACAAAAGCGTCCCGCAGAAGGCTCTGCGGGACGCTGCTTGCTTTTACTGCTCCTCGTTTCCGGCGTTCTTGTAGCGGCTGTAGGCCACGACAATGCGGCGGTTGGGCTCGCTGCCGGTCGAGTAGGTGGTAACGTCGGGATAATCCTGAAGCTCGGCGTGGATGACATGGCGCTCATAGGCGTTCATCGGCTCGAGCGTGATGTTCCGGCGATAGCGGGTGACCTTCCCGGCGACCTTGCGGGCCAGACGCTGGAGCGACTCCTCGCGCTTTAAGCGGTAGTTTTCCGCGTCGACGTTGATGCGCACGCGCTTGTTCTGGCCGCGGTTGACGGCGTAGTTCGCAAGATGCTGGATGGCGTCGAGCGTTTCGCCGCGGCGGCCGATGAGGATGCCGAGGTTTTCGCCGACGAGATCGACCGAGAAGCTTTCGTCCGCGTTTTTCATCGCGTGCGGCACGGCGTCAGATCCCATGTGCTCGAGAAGTCCCTTGATGAACTGCTCGATGCGCGCTTCCGTGGAGCCGGGCTCTGCGGGCGTATAGACCTTGGGTTCGAGCGGCGCTTCTTCCTTTTTGGGCTGCTGGGGCTTCATCTGGCGCGGCTTTTCCTGCTTGGGCTTGTCGGATCTCGGCTGGCGGGACTTTTCCTGCCGGGGCTTTTCCGTGCGCTCGGGCTTGTCGGAAGCGGGCTTTGCGTTCGAGCGCTGCTCGGCCGGGCGCTGCATGGGTGCGGCGGCGGGCGCGATGACTCTGGGCGCATCGGAAGGCCCCTCCGTCTTTGCAGGCGCGGGCTTTTTGGGCTTGCTTCTCGAGGCGCTGGAAAGCGCAGGCGCGGGAACGGCGGGCTCGTCGGGCGCTTCATAGGTCAGCTTGACCTTCGCCGGGGACGCGCCGATGCCGAAAAAGCCGGACTTCGGGGTCTCGAGAATTTCTACGGACACGCTGTCGCGGTCCATATTCAGCTGGGTAAGACCTGCCTCAATGGCCAGATCGATGGTCTTGCCGGTTGCAGTAATAAATTTTTCCATAGCTGTCTCTTACTCCTCGTTCCCGGAGGCTGCATCCTGCGCGCCCTTTTTCTTACCGTAATGGTCGGCCTGATAGGCGCGGCCGCGGCAATAGGGACGCTCGGCAATGCCCGAAAGAGGCTTCTTTTCCTCTTTTTCCAGCTCCGGGTTCTTCTTTGCGGCGTATTCACGAGCCGCCTTCTCCGCCGCTTCCTTCTCCTGCTGGCGGAGCTTCTTTTTGCTCACGTTGTCGGCAAGGATGCCGTCGGGGTTCTGCTCGCGGCGAAGCTGACGCTGACGCTCCTTTTCGGCCTCTTCTGCGCGGCGTAGCGCGGCCTTTTCCTGCCGCTCGGCGTCCTCCGCGTCATAGACCTTGCGGTAGTGCTTCGTGAGAATGACGTCCTGCACGGTGCCGAACACGGCCTGCGCGATCCAGTAGATCGAAATGGCCGCGGGCATGGAGAAGCCGATCCACAACGACATCAGCGGCATCATGATCATCATCGAGGCGTTGGTCTGGTTGGTCACCTGCGCGGCGTTCTTGTCGACCTCGCCGTCGGCGTTCGTCGCGACCTGGTTGTTCATCTTCTGGCTGACGAACATCGAGAGCATCTGCAATGCGCCCGACATGACCGGGATCAAAAACAGACCGATCTCCCCCCAGCCCTCGCACTGCCAGAAGCGGAACGACGGGATGGATGCCAGATCCACGCCCAGGAAGGAGAAGTCGATGTCCTGCAATTTTGCCCCCGCCATAACGGCGACGGACTTGATGGCCTCTGCGAACTCGCCCAGGTGACCGGCAGCGGCCAGCTGGGAGTAATAGGTGTTTTTGCCGAGATCCACGCCGTTTGCCCGGATGAACGCGACGATGGCCGCCGACACCGAGCGAGAGTTGTGGAGCATATAGGTGATGGGCTCGCGGATGACGTAGTACAGCGGGAAGAGGATCAGAATGGGGATAAACGACCAAAGGCAGCCGCTTCCCATCGAAACGCCCTCTTCTTTATACATCTGCTGCACGGCCATCTGGGCCTTCTGGCGGTCGTCGCCGTATTTGGCCTCGATGGACCGGGCCAGCGGGGCCAGGCGCGACATTTTGAGCATACTCTTCTTGCTCTTGATGCTCATCGGAAGCAGCACGAGCTTGACGATCAGCGAGAACAGGATCAGCGCCACGCCGTAGTTGTTGGAGAACACGTACAGCCAGTCGAGCAGATACCCGAACGGCACGCGGATGATGTCCGATAAGCTGGTGGTGTCCTTGGTTTCCGCCGCGGCCTGCTCTGCCGCCGCCTCGGGGCTCAGGACCTCTGCTTCCGTATCGGTGGAAGCGGCTGCATTGCTGCTCGCGGCGCAGGCCGTCAGGGACAAAACCATCAGGGCCGCCAGCAGCAAGGCGAAGAATCTTTTCATGTTGAATCCTCCAAATTTGTGGGGATGCCGGGGATTTCGGAGCGTGCGCTCCTATGGCACCGGATCAAAGTAGTCGCCCTTATAAAAGGGATTGCACCGCAAAAGCCGCTTCAGAGCCAGCCACCCGCCCTTCACCGCGCCGTATTTTTCGATGGCCTCGAAGGCATACTGCGAACACGTCGGCGAAAACCGGCACCTTCTGGGAAGGCCCGGCGAAATAAAACGCTGGTAAAACCGGATGAGCAGAAGAAACACCCGCTTCATGCCTTGCCTTCTTCCTTCCCGCCCGGCGAGAAGATCGAAAGCTTTTCCGCGCAGCGCAGATAGGCCCCCTCCAGCTGCCGGTAGGAAGCCTGCATCGCCGCCGAACGCGCCACAACGACAATATCATAGCCGCGGGCAAACTGCGTCTCATGGAGTCTGTAAATTTCGCGAAGACGGCGGCGCAGCCGGTTGCGGCAGACCGCATGGCCGAGCTTTGCTCCGACCGTGAGGCCCACGCGGTTTCGCTTCGTGCCGTTTCTGCGGCAGTAGACGACGAGATACCGGTTCGCGCAGCTTTCTCCGCGGTTATACAGCCGGCGGAACACGTGATTGAACTTCAGGGCGCTGGAAAACTGCATGGACGCCTCCTTGTCCTGCCGTGCAGCGGGAACGATCTGCGGGTAATAAACGGATGGGGCGAACAGAACTGCTTCCATTCACCCCTATGGCTCAAATTGAGCTGTATATGCGGTCATGGTTTGATCGAACGAAGATCAAGCGGACAGCTTTGCTCTGCCCTTGGCACGACGGCGGGCCAGGACCTTGCGGCCGTTGGCGGTAGCCATTCTCTTTCTGAAACCATGCACTTTGGATCTCTGGCGCTTCTTGGGCTGATAGGTACGAACTGTGGACATTGTCTACACCTCCTGTAAAAATATGCTCAACAGCTGCGCCGGGCGCAGCCGCAGCGAGACCGTTTCAGGCTCCCTGGGCGAACCCTGGGAACACACGATGGATATTATACCGGATTGCACCCCGGTTTGTCAATTCTTTTTTGCCCGGTTGGGCGGAAAAGGTGACCCGCGCGTCACTTTTTCTGCGTGAGCGGCTTGGACTTCTGCTGCTGCTCCAAAAGCAGCACGATGATGGAATTCGACAGCATGAACCCCTTGGGCGTCAGCCGCCAGCGGCCCGAGACGTTTTTGCACAGATCCTGCTTTGCGAGCTTCTGAAAAACCGCTTCCAGCGGCGCAAAGGGAAGCAGGAACGATTTTGTATACTCGCCTTCCTCCACGCCGTCGACCGTGCGCAGCCGGAGCATCAGATACTCTCCCGCCCGCTCGCGCATGGGAACGGTCTCGCACTCGGACAAAATTGCGCCCTTGTTCAAAACGCCGTCCATGTATTTTTCGATGTTCGCCTCGATGGTGAAGCGCTTTCCGGCGAAATCCGACGCGGCGCACGGGCCGAAGCCGAGGTATTCGTCGCCCGTCCAGTACTTCATGTTGTGCCGGCAGATATAGCCGTCCTTGGCGAAATTCGAAATCTCGTACTGATGATAGCCGAACTGCTCGAGCGTTTCCACGGCGTAAAAATACATATCCGCCTGCGCGTCGTCGTCGGGGAGATTCGCGCACGCGCGGTACTCATAGAGCTTTGTGCCCGGCTCGACCTTGAGGCCGTAGCAGGAAATGTGGTCTGCCTTGAGATCGATGACGTTGCGAAGCGTCTGCATCCACGATTCTCTGGTCTGGTTCGGAAGGCCGTACATGAGGTCGACCGACAGATTGTCAAAGCCCGCCCGTCTGGCCATCGAGACGGCCTGCTGCGCCTGTTTGTACGTATGGGGCCGGCCCAGCGCCTTGAGCTGCTCGTCAATGTCGGTCTGCACGCCGATGGAAATGCGGTTAAAGCCCGCTCGCCTGAGCTGCAGGAGCATCGGAAGCGTGACAGAATCCGGGTTTGCCTCCAGCGTGACCTCCGCGTCGCGGCTGACATCAAAGCGCCGGTCGATCTCGGCAAAGATGCGGCTCAGACCCGTCGCGCCAAAAAACGACGGCGTGCCGCCTCCAAAGTAGACCGTGTCGACCTCATACCCCACGGCGCAGGGCGCGGACTCGCGGATATGGGCGATGACGGCGTCTAAGTACCTTGTCATCAGCTCCTTGCTGCGCGCGCCGGGAATGGAGTAAAAATCGCAGTATTCGCATTTGCTGCGGCAAAAGGGAATGTGGACGTAAATGCCCAGACTCTTTTTCTGGTTCTGGACGATCTGCACGCCGCCCACCGCGCGGCCAAGTTTATTCTTCATCAAGCTTCAACACCGCCATGAACGCCTCGGACGGCACCGCGACGGTACCGAACGTGCGCATACGCTTTTTGCCTTCCTTCTGTTTTTCGAGCAGCTTCTTCTTTCTGGTGATATCGCCGCCGTAGCACTTTGCAAGCACGTCCTTGCGCAGGGCCTTGATGGTCTCTCTGGCGATGATCTTGCCGCCGACGGCCGCCTGCACCGGAATTTCGAACATCTGGCGCGGGATATTTTCCTTGAGCTTTTCGCAGATCTTTCTGGCGCGCGCATAGGCGTTGTCCGCGAAGAGGATGAAGCTCAGCGCATCGACAATTTCGCCGTTGAGCAGGATATCGAGCTTGACAAGCTTCGACGGCCGGTAGCCCTCGAGCTCATAGTCCAACGAGCCGTAGCCGCGCGTGCGCGATTTGAGCGCGTCAAAAAAGTCGTAGATAATTTCGTTCAGCGGCATCGAGTAGTGAAGCTCCACGCGCGTGGTGTCGAGATACTTCATGTCCTTGAATTCGCCGCGCCGGTTCGTGCACAGGTCCATGATCGCGCCCACGTACTCCGGCGGTGTGATGAGGTTCACCTTTGCATAGGGCTCGCGCGACTCGGCGATTTCCGCCGGGTCCGGGTAATTGAGCGGCGTGTAGACCTCCAATTCCGTGCCGTCGGTCTTCGTGATCTGGTAGACGACGTTGGGCGCTGTGGTAATTAAGTCCAGGTTATACTCCCGCTCGAGCCGCTCGAGGATGATCTCCATGTGCAAAAGCCCCAGAAAGCCGCACCGGAAGCCGAAGCCGAGCGCGATGGAGTTTTCCTGCGTGTAGGACATGGACGCATCGTTGAGCTTGAGCTTTTCCAGCGCGTCGCGCAGATCCTGATACTTCGAGCCGTCTGCCGGATACACGCCCGAGAAAACCATCGGCTGGGCCTGCTTATAGCCCGGAAGCGCCTTTTGGGCAGGGTTTTCGACCGTCGTAATGGTATCGCCGACTCTGGTATCCGAAACCGTCTTGATAGACGCCGTCAGATAGCCGACCTCGCCGGCCCCCAGAGCCTCTGCCGGGCGCATTCCCAGCGGGTGCAGATAGCCGACCTCGACGACCTTGTAAACAGCGCCCGTCGACATCATTTTAATATCCATGCCGGGCTTTACAATGCCGTTCACCACGCGCATATAGACAATTGCGCCGCGGTAGGAATCGTACTGGCTGTCAAAGATCAAACACTGCAAAGGCGCTTCGCGGTCGCCCTTCGGCGCGGGAACTTCTTTTACGATCATCTCGAGCACCGCATGGATATTGATGCCGTTTTTCGCTGAAATTTCGGGCGCGTCCATCGCGGGAAGTCCGATCACGTCTTCAATTTCGTGCTTGACCTCCTCGGGTCTTGCCGCGGGGAGGTCGATCTTGTTGACGACCGGCAAAACCTCCAGACCGTTGTCGATCGCGAGATACGTGTTTGCAAGCGTCTGCGCCTCGATGCCCTGCGACGCGTCGACCACCAGCACCGCGCCCTCGCACGCAGACAGGCTTCTGGAGACCTCGTAGTTAAAGTCCACGTGGCCCGGGGTGTCGATGAGGTTGAGCACATAGTCCATGCCGTCGTCTGCGTGGTAATCGAGCCGGACGGCTCTGGCCTTGATGGTGATGCCGCGTTCGCGCTCTAAGTCCATGGAGTCCAGGATCTGGTCTTCCATTTCGCGCTTGTCGACGGTGTTGCACTGCTCGAGAAGGCGGTCGGCCAGCGTCGACTTGCCGTGGTCAATGTGCGCGACGATGGAAAAATTTCTGATTTTGGAAAGGTCTGTCATACAGAGCTCCTCTTTCAAGTAGAATCAGGGGTGCTGTTCGAAATCAGTCCGCCGCGTTTTCGGTCATGACCGTTTCATAGTGCGTGGTGGAAGAAAAATAGGCGTCGAGAATCGGGATACAGACGTTCGCCAGATTGCCGCCCTTCGAGCCCTTTTCCACGTAGACCGCGATGGCGATCTCGGGATCGTCCGCAGGGGCGTACAGAACGAACGACGCGTGGTCCGAGCCGCCGAACGCGCCGGAGGACGTCGTGCCCTGCCACTGGGCCGTGCCGGTCTTACAGGCGATCTTCACAGGGTAATACTTGAGATATTCCTCCGCGGTGCCCTCCTGCGTGGTCAGATACATCCCCTCGGAGATGCAGAGCTTCGCGTCGTCGGACATTTCGAGCTTGCTCGCAACGGTCGGCTGGTGCTCTTCGATGAGCTCCTGATAGTCCCAGGAAATGACGCGGGACAGGAACGTCGCCTCATAGCGCGTGCCCTGATTGGCCAGGGCCTGCACGTACGAGCACATCTGCATCGGCGTAAACTGGTTCAGGCTCTGGCCGATGACGGCCTGCAGAACGTCGCCGCCGTACCACGAGGTATCCTGCGAGGTCACGTAGAGCTTTTTCTTGTTTTCGGCGTTGGCCCGCATACCGATCTGTTCATCGAGCTCCACGCCCGTGGGCTCGCCGAGGCCGAGCGCTGTGGCCACGATGTCAAAGGGATTTGCGCCGATCTCCTTCTGCGCCGTGTCATAGGTGAGCCGGCCCACCTCATAGAAGTAGTAGTTGCACGAATGGGCGATGGCCTCGCGCATATCGATCGTTCCGTGCGTTGCGCCGGTCTCGCGCGACCAGATCCAGCATTTCGGCTGGAACGAGTCGTAGAACGTGTACAGGCCCTTGTCCGTGATCTCGTAGTACGGGCTGAAGTGTCCGTAGTCGATGGCCGCGATGGCCGTGACCATCTTGTAAATAGAGCCCGGCGGGTACGCAAGACCGAGCGCGCGGTTAATGAGCGGGGAATACTCGTCCTCGCTGAGCGCCTGAAAGTCCTCCCGGTAGGTCGCCAGGTTAAACGTCGGATAGCTCGCGCAGGCCAGGACCTCGCCGGTTTTCACCTGCTGGACGACGACCGCGCCGCCCTCGGCGTCCTTGCCCTCCTTGCTCTTGCCGGTGCCGTTTTCGCGCAGATCGAGAATGACCTTCTCGAGCGCCTGCTCGGCCGTGGCCTGGAGGGAAATATCGATCGTCGTTTCGACGTTGTTTCCGGGCTCGGGAAGGCTCAGATACGACTCGCTCAGAACGTCGCCGTCTGCCGAGACGGTCGTGCGCTTCGTGCCGGATTTTCCGTGCAGATACTGCTCAAACGCCTTTTCGATGCCGGACTTGCCGATCATCGCGTTCATCGTGTAATCGGGATCGTTCTGATACGTTTCCCAGTCCTCGGCCTCCATCGCGCCGAGCGTGCCCAAAATATGCGCGGCGTAGGTCGTTTTATACTCGCGCACCGTGCCGGACTGGACGATAACGCCGGGAATGCCGAGCTCGACGACTGCCGCCAGTGACTCCGCGTCCACGTCGGAGGCGAGAATGTAGTTTTCCAGACCCGTGTCCGGGACGCTTCGAAGCTCGAGTTCATACCGCACCGCGATGACCTTGTAGACATCCTCCTGCGCCCAGTCGTTCGGAATTTTATACGCCTCGCGCAGATTCCGCATCAGCGTCGACGCCGAAATGTCGAGATCGTAGTCTTTGTAGTTGAGGAACATCCGGAAATAGTTCTGCCAGGTCGTGCCCAGGCTCTGCATATCGTATTCATACGGCCGCGTGTCCGTCACCGGGAAGTGGCTGTCACACTCGATGCCGAGCGACTGGCAGATCTGCAAAAGCTTCAGAATGTTTTCGTTCGGGTTCGGGGAGTTAAAGAGCACGAAGTTGACGATGACAATGTTATACGTTGCGCGGTTCGAGACCAGAACATTGCCATTGCGGTCCAAGATACAGCCTCTGGCTCCCTCGACCGTTGTCAGATACGTCATGGAGTCGGCGTCTGCTACCGCCCGCTCATCGGGGCTGACCGCCGCGAGGGCGTACATACGCATGAGAAACACGCACATAATGGATACGATGATGGCGATGAGCACCACCATACGGAATTTCGATCGTCTTGCCAATTTTCAGGCACCTGCCTTTCGGATCGCCCATGCGGCGAGGTAGACCGGCGGGCACAGCAGGAGCGACAGCCCCACCTGTGCCAGCACCGGAAGAAAGCCTTCCGCGCCGATGGAAGTAAAGAAACATTTGAACAAAAACAGTGAGATCTGACAGATCAGCAAGCTCATCAGGCTCATCAGAAGCGCCGACACGAGATTGCGCACCAGATACCGGTCGCAAAGATACCCCGCCAGCGCCCCGCACACGGCAAGCAGCACAATGTGCAGCGCACCGCCGTCCGCGCCCGAGAGCGTCCAGACAAGGCCGCAGACCATGCCGAAAACGGCCCCGGCCTCGCTTCCGGTGTGCATTGCCGCGCACGCGACCAGCACGGGAATGAAGCAGAGCTTCACGCCGAAAAACCGGGGCCGGCCGAAGCTCACCGTCTGCACCACAAATACCAGCAGTGTCAGCGCCGCATATAAGGCCCACATGAGCGCATTTTTGTATTTTTCGCGCATACGCGCCGCCTGCCTTTCCCTGATGGTGTACCGTCATGCAAACTCAGCTGTTTGCATATTCGGTGATGATGAAGATCTGCTCGAGGTTATCGAGGTCGCACGAGGGCTGGAGCGTCGCGTATTTTGCAACGCCCGTCTCGTCCTGGCTCGCGTTCGTGATATAGCCCAGAAGAAGCCCTCTGGGGTAGAGCGTCGAGCCGGTCGTCACGACCTGATCGTCATTTTTGATGATCGCGTCGGTCAGAAGATAATTCATGCGCAGGATGCTGCTGCCGTCGGGAAGATACGTGCCCTGCACCACGCCGGTGTAGCCCGAGGACGCAATGGAGGCGCTGATCTCCAGAGACGAGTCCATGATCGTCGTGATGGTTGCCCAGTTGGCCCCCACTTTTGTAATGAGGCCCACGACCTGCCCGTTTTCCGTCACGGCGCACATACCTTCTTCTAACCCGGAATTTGTGCCCTTGCCGATGGTAAACGCGCTTTTATAGTCGGACGAGTCCCACGAGATGATATACGCCGAGACGAAGCTGTAGTCCTCGTGCTCCTCGCTCAGACCCAGCAGCGTCTTGAGCTGCTCGTTTTCGCGCTGGTACTGCTCGGCCGTGCGCACGTCCTCTTCCATTTCGAGAATTTTCTTTTGCAGCTCTTCGTTTTCGGCCTTCAGCGCCTCATAGCCGAAGATGTAGTTATAATACCGCTCGGCCTGCCGGTCGATGGCGGCCACGCCCATGCGCAGCGGCGAGAGAATCGTCCCCACCACGTTTTCGCCGAACGTCGCCCCGCTCGTGATGCCGAGGATGACGGCCACAACGACCGCCAGAACCACCGCAACGATCAAGATCGTCTTGAGCCGCGCGGTCCAGAAATTCTTTTTCAATCGATCACTTCCCTGCGCCGGAGTTGGCGCTTCAAAATCAAATCCGCAGAATCAGAGGTTCCCTAAAAGCTTCACACCGGCCTCGCGCAGCATTTCGCCGAGCGTGCACACCGGAAGTCCCATCACACAGAAATAGTCGCCGCTTAAATGCGAGACGAACATCGAGCCGTAGCCCTGAATGCCGTAGGAGCCCGCCTTGTCCATGGGCTCGCCGGTGCGGATATATGCGGCGATCTCGACGTCGGAAAGCTCCCGGAACGTGACCTCCGTCCCGACGACCCGCGTTTTGCTTTCGCCGTTCGCGTAAACGGTGAGTCCGGTATAGACCGTGTGCGTCCGGCCGGAAAGAAGCCGCAGCATGTTTGCCGCATCTTCTTCATCCTTCGGCTTTCCGAGGATTTTCCCATCGATCACGACGATCGTATCTGCCGAGACGATGATATCGTCCGGGTGCTCGCGTGCGATCTTCTCCGCTTTTCTTGCAGACACCGCCGCGACCTCGTGCTCGGGTGTCTGGCTTTTGTCCATCGTCTCGTCAATGTCCGCCGTCTGCACGGCAAAGTCCAGCCCCATCATCGAAAGCAGCTGCTTTCTTCGGGGCGATTTTGATGCCAGAATGATCATGTTTGTCCTTTCTTTAGGCAGCACCGCACAATTCGGCAAGCAGATTCGGCGAGAGATTTTTTGTCAAGGCAAGGTTCGGAAAACGAAGGAATACTGTATGTATTTCTCGTTTTTCGAACCGAAGTATTGGCAAAAAAGATCCGTCGAAGTGCGAAGGCGCAATTGCGCGGTGTTGCCTCTATTCCACGCCGCGGTTGTAAAGTCCGCGCGTACAGCTGCCCGGCTCAAAGCGTGCGCCCGAGCGGTACTCCGATAAAACTCTGTCGACCTCGCCCGCGTTTTCCGTCGTAAACTGCAAGCGAAGCGCCCAGAGCCCCATGCCGCGGAACGACTCCTTTTTGTCGAGCAGATAGAGCTTCTTGCCGTTGAGCAGGACATTTCTGCACGTACCGGGGTCCTTGACGATGGGGAACTCTTCTCCCATGCGGTCGGTGAGCTTGGTCTGCGTCGTCTGGCAGGAGCACGCGCCGGTCCGGTTTTTCATCACGCAGTTTTCCATCAGCATCAGAGGCAGTCTTCCGTAGATCATCACCTCCGACGGCACGGCCTTGGAGATATCGCGGATCTGCGGCAGCGTCATCTCAAACGATAACAGCTGCGAGTCGACGCCGTTCGTCCGTAAATAGTGCATCGCGCGGGAATTGTAGATATTGAGCCCAAAATCGCCGCGCACGGCAAAGCCCGCCGCCTTCGCGATCTTGATCTGCCCGAGATTTCCGACCAGCAGCTGCCGCACGCCCATGACGTAGACGCTTTTGAGCTGCTCGGCAAGACCCGGATTTTCGCCCGACCAGACAACGCGCGGCAAAATGGCCGCCAGCTGCGTCTCGACGCCAATGGTCCGCGCAATTTCCGGGTGCTCATAGAGCTCGGACAGCGGCACATACAAAACCGCCGGTTTTTCCGCGATCAGCCGCGGCGTGATCTGCGATACGCTCCGCACCGCGACGCTCAGCTGCGGCTCGCCGGACATTCCGTCGTAGAGCGCAGGCTTGTTGTACGCGTTCGTTTTGCACAGCGCAACTCTTCCGCGCCGGGCAGTGAGTTCGGAGAGCACCTCTCTTCGCATCGCGTTGATGCTCGACGCCGGAAGCATCAGCCCGGGGTCTACCACCGAGCGCACCATCGTGCAGTAATACGGCGTGCCGCCCGTTTTTTTGAGCCGCGACTCCAGATCGTCCGCCGTCAAAGAGTGCACCAGCGCCTGCTCCGGCACGGGGCCGACTGCCTTGCACACGTGGCCGTCGTCGTCCTGCGCGGCCAGCTGCGCGGGCTCGTTCGCCCGCACCATCGCGTAGAATTTGACGCCCACGCGCGGCGTTTCGCCCGACTCATACGTTGCCCGGGCGGCGGCGAAGAGCTCTTTGTTTTCTTCCTGCTCCTGCCGCGTGCCGAACATATCGGGGCCTGTTTTTCCCTCGTAATAGCCCTGCGTGAAGCCCTGGCGGGAGAACACGGCCTCGAGCTTTTTCATATCGTCCTGCGTGACGCGCTTGCCGTCGATCGCCGCCCGGTAGGCCTTTGTCACAACGGCGACGTACTCCGGCCGCTTCATCCGGCCTTCAATTTTCACGGACGCAACGCCCATACGCTCTAATTCCCGCACGTGCTCGACCAGGCAGTTATCCTTCAGACTCAAAGGGTATCTCGTGGCCTCAAATCTTCCGTAGCCATACGGAAGCCGGCACGGCTGGGCGCACTGGCCGCGGTTTCCGGAGCGTCTTCCGATGACGGAGGACAGGTAGCACTGCCCGGAGTAGCACATACAGAGCGCGCCGTGGACAAAAACCTCAATTTCCACCGGGCTTCTTCTGCAAATGTGGCGGATCTGGTCCATCGGGAGCTCGCGCGCCAGCACGACCCGGCTGCATCCGAGCTCCGCCGCGGCCACGACGCCCTCCAGAGAGTGGATGGACATCTGCGTCGAGGCGTGGATCTGGACAGAGGGCGCAATTTCCTTGCACAGCTGCACCATGCCGAGGTCCTGCACGATAAACGCGTCCACGCCGAACACCGCCGCCGCACGGATGACCTCCGCTGCCCGCGCCATCTCGCGGTCAGAGACGAGGGTGTTTAGCGTCAGGTGCACCTTTACCCCGCGCACGTGGCAGTAGACAATGGCCTCCTGCAATTCGTCTGCGGAGAAATTCTGCGCGCCCATGCGGGCGTTGAACAGATCATATCCAAGATAAACCGCGTCGGCTCCGTTCTGCACGGCGGCGCGAAGCGCCTCCATCGAGCCCGCGGGAGAAAGCAATTCGAGCATTTCGTTCTTCCTTCGTCTGTAATCCCGCCCACGGCAAAAAGCGCCTGGGCATAGCAATCGTACTGTACAGTATATCACAAGCAGCGGAAAGAAGAAAGTGGGTTTGCAATTTTTCGGATAGAAATTTGTAAACTTTTTGTTCCTTTTTGGTTTCGCCCCGCCGTGCCGGTAGGTTCAGCGCCGGGCTTTGTTGCAATTGGCCCGAAAAAACGGTATAATAGAGCCGATCAGTTTTTCGGGAGGACCGCCATGACTGCCATTGTGACCGACGCGCATTACCGGATGTCCGTTTCCCTCATCCGCGATTTATCCGATCGCGGCGTGCGCGTCGTCGCGTGCGAAAAAGCATCGATCGAAAACCCGGTCGGCTTTGCGTCCGGCGGCGTTTTTCGCTGCGTGCGCCTTCCGGACGAGGCTTACGAGGACGCGCTGCTTGATCTGTGCCGCGAGCTCTCTGCGCAGGACGGCGAAACGCCCGCACTTTTGCCGGTGGGGGCAAAGACGCTGGCGCTGCTGAGTGAAAACCGCGAACGTTTTTCTGCTGCCGCGGGGCTCTGTATCCCGACGCCTGCGCAGCTTTCGCTTCTCAACGACAAAGCGGCCGTGGCGGAGCTGGCAGGAAGGCTCGGCGTTCCCACGCCCGAAAGCTTCGAACCGGCAGAAGGCGAAGCATTGGACGCGTTTTTCTCGCGCGTGCCGCTTGCCTGCGCGGTCAAGCCCCGCTGCGGGGAAAAATTCGGCCTCACCGCCGCCGCGCGCTATCGCATCTGCCGCACCAAAGATGAACTCAAGGCCGCGTTTTCCCACTTTCAGTCGCTCACCGGAGAAGCGCCGCTCGTGCAGGAATATCTTCCCGGCAGCAGCTTCGGCTGCTCGGTGCTGGCAAAGGACGGCGCGGTTTTGCGCAGCATCTGCCACCACCGGCTTCGCGAATACCCCATCTCCGGCGGGCCTTCGAGCTGCTGCGAATGTGTAGACCGAAGCGATCTGGCGGAGCTTGCCGCAAGGCTCGTGGAGGCAACCGGCTTTTCGGGGCTTGCGATGTTCGAGTTCAAGTGCGCACAAGACGGTACGCCGCGGCTTCTGGAGGTCAACCCGCGCGTCTGGGGCACGTTCCCGCTCACGCGCGTATCGAAAAGCGATCTTGCCTACAGCTGGTTCTGCCTGTCGAAACGCCTGCCGCTGCCGGAAAAAATGCCGCCGCAGCGCGTTAAAATGGTCTATTATCCGGCGGACTTTGCCGCAGGTCTCGGCTATCTCAAAAAGGGGCAGCTTGGAAAGACCCTCGCCGTTTTCCGCGATCTGATAAGCCCGAAGGTCAAAAACGGCCTCGCCGAACGCACCGATCCCGGCCCGGCCCGGGCGTATTTCCGCAATTTATTCCACCGGGGAGGACACAAATGAAGCTTCTTTCCGACCTGCACGTCCATTCCTGCGCATCTGCCGACGGAAGGTCAACTGTAACTGCGCTCATCGAAGCGGCCAAAGCGCGCGGCCTTTCCGCCATCACGGTCTCCGACCACGACCAATGCACGGCCCTTGGCAGCGATCCCAGCATCCTGCTCATTCCGGGCGTTGAGATCACGTCCTCGAACGGACACATTCTGGGGCTATTTCTGGAAAAGCCCATCGATTTTGAAGCGCTCGGCCCCTATCCTGCGCCCGAAAAGGCCATCGCAGAGATCCACGCCTGCGGCGCTCTGGCCGTTCTGGCGCACCCCTTCGCGCCGGCAAAGCTGACGGAGGAAGAAATATTGGCGCTCGGCTTTGACGCGATCGAGACCGCAAACGCCCGCGCAATGCTCAAAAAGGGCGCGAACGAAAAAGCGCGGCTGCTTGCCGAAAAGGCCGGTCTTCCCGGCACCGGCGGGAGTGACGCGCACTGCGCCAAAGAGCTCGGCGGCTGCGTGACGGAATTCGACTGCGAACCAAATCTTTCCGCAATGAAGGACGCTTTGAAAGCCGGTAAGTGCCGGGCAGAGGAAATTCGCCCCTGCAAATGGGCCTTCAAGGGGCTTTCCAAGCTGCGCCGCGAAAAAACCTGCGGCACATTTTTCACCCGCTGCAAAGCGTTCGCCTATTTCTGCGCGTGCATCGCGCGGGACATCTTTTCTGTTTAGGAGGCTGCCATGTCCGCTGTTACAAAGGCCATCGGCCTTGCCAAAAAGCTCAAGCACCGCTATCAGGACGCGCTTCGCGCCCGGACGCCGGTTTTTTTAAGCCCCGTGCGGCGCATCGAACGCGTTGCGCTTGCCCGGCGCGTGTGCGCCATGACGTTTGACGACGGCCCCTGCCGTCTGCCCGCGAACCCATCGAAGGATGGAAAACCGCTGACGCTCTCGCTTCTGGAGTCTCTGGAGCAGTATGGGGCCAGAGGCACATTCGACATTGTCGGCGACACATCCGAAAATTACCCCGACAAGCCCGGAAAAGAGGGTTCTGCGTCCTGGGGCGGCGTAAAATTTGACCACTATCCGGACTTCCAGAAGGACGCCGACGGCGGCGCGGTGCACTGCCCCGAGCTCGTGAGAAGAATTTTAGACGGCGGGCACGAGATCACGAGCCACACCTACCGCCACGTTCTGTACGGCCCGAAGCCGCTGGTCTATGGGGCGCGGCAGCCGTTCGATGCTCTGGATGAAGTTGTAGCAGATCTCAAAAGGCTCGACGAACTGCTCAGGCGCGAATACCACTATGAGATCCGGCTTTCGCGTCCGCCGCACTATGTGGATAGCACGCGAGACGGCTTTTCGAGCTACGACGCGCACGCACTTTTGGGATACCAGTACATGGCCGCAAGCTTCGACGGCGCGGGCTGGCTGCCGCTGGCAAGCTACGAAGCGGAGGTCGAGGCGATGCTGGCCCCCATGCGCCGGGCGCTCGAGGAAAACCCGGACAGCCTCTGCGGGCAGATCATCTTCCAGAAGGACGGCTACAATATGGCGAGGCGTTCTCCGGTTGCAGACGCGCTTCCGATGCAGCTGGCGCTTTTGCAGCAATACGGCTACCGCGTCGTGACCGTCTCGGAGCTGATGGCCCTTTGCCCCTTTGCCGATCTTTCGCCGGAAAGCCCGGTGTTTGCACCCGCCAAGGCGCTTCTGGACACAGGCTGGTGCATCTGCTTCCGCGACAATACGGTAAAGCCCGACGCTGTCCTCACGCGCGGCGAGGCGTGTATGTTCGCCTTCGGCTGGAAAACGGCGGCGCGGCGCTTAACGCTCGTAAAATCCAAAACGAACGTCTGCCGGGACGTTTCTTTCAAGCACCCCTACTGCGCAGCCATTGAGCTGGCCATTGAGCGCGGCTGCCTTGCGCAGGAAAACGGCCGCTTCCGCCCCGACGAGCCGGTCTCCGGCGAAGATTTTGCAAGCTTCTGCCGTGCGATGTTCCATCAGACCGTAACGATCGAAACGCGGACGCTCACCCACGCGCAGGCCATCGAGCACCTCGCCGCGCTTTCCGGCCGCGTGTCTTTATAACAAGGAGGATCTGTCATGTCTTTGCAAACCGCAGTCAAAAATTTAGAGCGCCACGGCTTCGCCGTCCGTGTGTTCCAGACCGGCGAAGAAGCCGTAAAAGCCATTTCCCAGGAGCTCTCCGGAAAAACCATCGGCTTCGGTGGAAGCGTCACGCTCGATACGCTCGGCCTTTTTGAAGCGCTGCGCCGGAGCAACGACGTTTCGTGGCACTGGCGCAAAACGCCGGAGGCGCTGAAAAAGGCCGCCGCTTCACAAATTTATTTCACCTCCGCCAACGCCATCGCCGAGACCGGCGAGATCATCAACATCGACGGCACGGGAAACCGCGCCTCGTCCATGCTCTACGGCCATGAAGAACTCTACATCGTCGCGGGCGCAAACAAGCTCGCGCCTGACCTTGCGTCCGCCATGGACCGCGCAAGAAATGTCGCCTCGCCTCTAAACGCAAGACGGCTTCACTGTCAGACGCCGTGCGCGCTGGCTGAGCCCATGCGCTGTCATGATTGCAATAGTCCGGATCGCATCTGCAACGGCTTCGTGACCCTGGCCCGCCCCACCGGCGGCACCGGCAAAACGCACGTCATCCTCATCGAAGAAAGCCTGGGCTATTAAACCGCTCTTGAGAGGACAATCGAGCACATCAGCCCATCAGAAATTACTGTTTTTATGAAAATCTCAGGAAAATTCGTATATTTTTAGGGCCGATGTGGGCATCGGCCCCTACGCGTGCACAAACCGAACCGGCGCTTCCGCAATGCGGAAGCGCCGGTTTTTTGCAGCTATTGCCGTTTTCCCCGGAACAGGAACGTCACGCTGAAGAAAAGCGCCAGATACAATGCGATTGTCGCGCCGGCCGAGCAGCCGAGGTAATACGCCGTCACAAGACCAGAGACCGAACACACGAGCGCGCCCAGAACGGAAAACGCGTGGTACTGGCGCAGATTTTTCGCGATATTCCGCGACGCCGCCGCCGGCAGCACGAGAAGCGAATTGATGACCATCAGCCCCACCCAGCTCATCGCCAGCGTCACCACGATGGCGATGCAGACGGTGAAAAGCGTCTGCGTTTTTTCCGTCGGAATGCCGCGCGACGAGGCCAGCTGCGGGTGCACCGCCGTCAGAAACAGCCGGTTCGAGGCAAAGATCCACAGAGCCAGCACGCCCAGCAAAACGAGCGCGAGCCGGCCGATCTCGCCGGGCGTGACGGAGAGGATGTCTCCAATGAGGTACTTATTGAACTTCGTGAAGCTGCTGCCGCCCAGCGTTGCGATGAAAATGCCGAGCGCGACCGCCGTCGAGGAAAAAACGCCGATGATCGTATCTGCCGACTGCCGCGACCGGCTGCGCACAAACGAAAACAGCAGCGCGAACAAAACCGCCAGACCCACCGCCCAGCCGATCGGCTGCACCGCGCCGCACAAAACGCCCACGGCAATGCCCGTAAAGCCCGAGTGGCCGAGCGCGTCTGAAAAGAAGCTCATCCGTCCCGTGACGATCATCGTCGATAAAAGGCCAAAGAGCGGGGCCATGATGAGAACGGCCAGCAGCGCGTTTTTCATAAACGTCATCTGCAAAAACGGCGCGTGCAGAGCGCCGCAGATCGCATACCAGAGGCTCATTTCGCACCTCCCAGATGAAACGCCTTCGCAAATTCCTCGGAGTTCAGGACCTCCAGCGGCGTTCCCTTGCAGAGAATTTTCTCCCGCAGCAGAACGACGCGGTCGGCATAGCGCTCGAGCATCGAAAAATCGTGCGTCGTCATGAGGATCGAAAGATCGTATTTTTTGCGAATTTCGTCCAGCATATCCATCAGAAGCTCCATGCCCTCAACATCCACGCCCGAAAGCGGCTCGTCGAGAATGAGCATATTGGGCATCGGCTCGAGCGCCAGGGCCAGCAGCACCCGCTGCAATTCTCCGCCCGAGAGCGTGCCGACGCGCTTGTCAATTAAGCTTTCTCCGTGCACGCGCGATAAGCACTCCAAAACCTGCGCCCGCAGGGCTTTTCCGGGTCTGAAAAACGCGGGGCGCTTACTCACGCAGCAGGTGAAAAGGTCCATGACGGAAATGGGGTCTGCCGGGTCAAAGGCCGGGCTCTGCGGCACGTAGCCGATGCGAAGCTTCGACTGCTTTCCGTCGGCGGCGTGGAAGGTGATCTTTCCTTCATACTCCCGCTGGCCGAGAATGGCGCGGATGAGCGTCGATTTGCCCGCGCCGTTGGGGCCGATGAGCGCGACGATCTGTCCGCAGTGCATATGCAGGTTAATGTCGTCGAGGATCACGTCGGTTCCGATCCTGACCGACAGGTGTTCAATTTTCAGGCAGCACGCATTTTCGCAGCCGCCGGAATGGGCATGGTTGTGGATCATCCGAGCGCTTCCTTTATGGTATTGATATTCTCCCGCATGGCCGCAAAATAGTCTGCATTGCTGATGGCCATGTCGAGCGTATAGACCTTGCAGCCGGTCTCGTTCGCCACGACCTGCGCCGAGCCGGTCTCGCCGTTGGTCTCGGTGAAGACGGCGGGAATTTTCGCTTTTTCCACGATGGAGACGATCTGCTCTAATTCCTTCGCCGACGGTTCGCTGCCGGACTCGACCTCCATCGCCGCAGCAATGGTGAGGCCGAACGAATCGGCAAAATACGAAAAGCCGTCGTGGAACGTCACAAGCTCGCGGCAGGAAAGATTTTTCAGCGCCTCGTCGCCGTAGCTTTGCAGCGCTTCGAGCTTTTCATCGAACGCCGCAAAATTTTCCGCGATCTGGTCGGTAAACTCCGGATACTGGCTGCCCAGCTCCTGCGCGGTCAGCTTTGCCGCGGCGCGAAAGCGCGTGGGGTCGAGCCACCAGTGCGGGTCAATGCCTTCGTCTCCCTCGAGCGTAGGCAGCGTGCTCGACACCACGATGCGCGTCTTGCCGGAAAGCGCGTCGGCCATGAAGTCCTCGAGCCCCAGTCCGCTCTCCAAAACGAGCTTCGCGTTCTCGATTTTCTCCATCTGGGAAACCGTGAGCGTGTAGTCGTGCAGGCATGAAACGGGCTCGGAAATGAGAAGCGAGACCGTCAGCCCCGTGCCGTCGGTGAGCGCGTTTGCCAATTGATAGACCGGCTGCGTTGTGGCGAGTAAATCGGTCTGCGCCTGCACTGCGGCCTTTTCTGTGCAGCCGGATACGCTCAGCACAAGAAGCGCCGCGGCAAGCAGCGCGAAAATTCGTCTGTTCATAAAGATCCTCGAAAAATGTAAAGTACGAGCAAAATTGCTCTACTTTTTATTATACTGATTCTGTCAAGCCCGGGAAAAGAATAAACGCCCCGGATCTGCAAAATATATCTCTGAAATTTTGCAGAAGGAGCGTTTTTTATGGATTTTATGAACAGCCTGACCTGTCAGCATCTGGCCCGGTCGTTTGCCGGAGAATCGCAGGCGCGCCAGCGCTACACCCAGTATGCGCAGAAGGCAAGACAAGAGGGCTTCGAGTATCTGGCCCGCATTTTTGAGGAAACCGCCGCCAACGAACAGGCGCACGCGCAGGAGTTTCTCGAGAAGCTGCAAAAATACGGCACGCAGCCGATCGAGAACATCGACATTTCCGCCGGCTACCCCTTCACGCTCGGCGTGACGATGGAAAACCTGCTCGAGGCGGCGAAGGGCGAGAACGAAGAAAGCGTCCGCGTGTATCCGGCCTTCGCGAAAACCGCGCGGGAAGAGGGCTATGCGGACGCGGCGGCGCTTTGGGAAAATATCGCACGCATCGAGGCGGTGCACCGCGACGTGTTTTTAGAGGCCTACAACCAGATGCAGACCGAGCGGCTCTACAAAAAGGACCACCCGGTCGTCTGGCGCTGCCTCAACTGCGGGTTCGTGATGCTCTCGAAGGAAGCCTTCCGCGTCTGCCCCGTCTGCGGCAAGGACCGCGGCTGGGCCGAAGGCGACATTCAGACGAGAAGGCTCGGAAAGGAAGATTAAGCGTTCGGCTTTATGTAGCGTTTGTCCGCGAAGCCGTAGAGCCCATCATAAAAAACAGAGTACCAGTCGTTGTACTCGGCCAGAATGCGCACCTGCGCCCCATTTTGCATCTGCGTCAGAATGGGGCCGTCGGTGGACGGAAGCGCACGCAGATTGAGCGCACCGTCATGCAAGCGCACCGTCGCGGGAATAATTTCGCCCGGGATCAGAAACGGCAGGCCGAAATACTCCGTCACGCCGACGGAAAGCGCCTGTGCGACCGCATCGAGATTTCCGGTCAGCCAGTTTGCGTCGTCGGCGTTGTCGTGATAGCCGAGCTCTGCCAGAACGGACGGCGCTTTCGTTCTGCGCACCTCGCCGATGGCCGTCGTGGGCCTTGCCTGCACGCGCTCCGGAAGCGGGTAAATGGGCTTTATGTTGTCGACCAAAATGTTCGCCATTTGAAGCCCCGCCGCGGAGGACGGATAGTAGTAAAAGTCCACGCCGCGCTGCTGGCCGGAGAGCGCTTCGGGCGAGGCGTTGGAGTGCAGCGCCAGATGAAAGTCATAGCTTCCCTGATTGGAAAGCCGGATCGCACCCGCCGCGCCCGCTTCGGGGTCGTTGCGCACGGTGTTGACGCCGCTGGCATGAAGATACGGCTCCATTTGGTCGGCCAGCCGGTTCATCCAGAGCTCTTCATTGCCTTCTGTGATATAGGGGTTAAACTCCTGCGTGGAGGGACTGAGAAACAAAAAGGGCATTTTCCTACCGCCTTTCTGACAGATCCGGCGCGGCCATCGGGCTTCGCCGGTTCTTTATCTTATGCCCCGACAGGCAAAAACGTGACAAAATGACGGTTGTCTGGAAAGTTGTTTACAGAACGCCTTTTTTGTGATACCATATGCAGAGCGTCTGAAGCAATGGACAAAGGAGAAGCGTCATGGAGTATATCATTTTGGATCTGGAGTGGAACCAGCCCTGGCCGGGTTCTCCCAGCGCGAAAAAGGTGCTGCCAAGCCCGATCCGCGGCGAGATCGTCCAGATCGGCGCGGTGCGTCTGCGCGAAGGCGGCGACCTCTCCGATGAATTTCAGACGCTCATCCGTCCGGCCTATTACAAAAAAATGAACCGTAAGGTCGCGAAGCTCACCGGTATCAAGGATACGCTTCTTCAGGAGCAGGGAAGGCCCTTCCGCGAGGCCATGGACGCGTTCCGCAGTTGGTGCGGCGAAAACGCTGCTTTTTTGACGTGGGGCTTTGACGATATTACGATTTTGAAGGAAAATCTGACGCTCTACGGTATGGATACCGCGTGGACAGACCGCTGGTATAACGCCCAGCTCATCTTCAACGCCCAGACCGACG
>DJQK01000152.1:38006-39128 GCA_002437575.1 Clostridiales bacterium UBA6388
GCGCAGAAATCGCTGTCTTCTGCGATGCAGATGATGGGCATCGAGCCCACGCGCCCTGCGCACGACGCGCTTGGAGACGCGTATCACACGGCGATCATTTGCAGCAGGCTCGATCTTCCCGGCGGCATCGCCGCCTATGAGCAGGCCGCCAGAGAACATGAAAACGGCTTTCACGGCGCGGAGCTTCCGGGCTGTTTGTCGCGCCATGTGAGCCACGGGTATACGGACAAAGCGGACGCGCTTGCATCTGTGGCGGCAGACGAGACCGTCTGTCCGGTTTGCGGCGGGCCGCTCACGTTCGGCAAGTGGCTGCCCCAGCCGGGACGCCGGTTTATGGCGATGGCCTCGTGCGCAGCCGACGGCGATTTTCTCGTCCGCGTGCGTCTGGCAGAAGACCCCGACGGAACGCTCCGGGCCAACCGCCTCGTCTACAGCCCGGACAGCGAAGCCGCCGAAAGCTACCGCCGCGCCGCCGAAAAGCCCGCCCCCAAAAGACGCCGCCGCAGCCGCTCGAGAGCAAAAAAGAAGCCGGAAGTGCGTGAAGCGCAAGGTAAATCGTAGGGGCGGACGATCGAGCCGCCCGGCAGAATGCACGTCCAAAACGCGAAAGACTACGGCGAATTCGATACTTCCCTTGGGCGGACAGAGTCGTCCGCCCCTACATTTTCAAGAAATTCATACGGTTTTCGATAAAAAACGAGCGGCAGATTCTGCCGCTCATTTTTCTTATTTCGTTTAGCCGAAGACAGCCAGCAGGAAGCCTGCCGCGATCGCCGAGCCGATGACGCCGGCCACGTTCGGGCCCATGGCGTGCATCAGAAGGAAGTTCGAGGGGTTGGCCTTCTGGCCGACCATCTGCGAAACACGCGCCGCCATCGGGACAGCGGAAACGCCGGCCGAGCCGATGAGGGGGTTGACCTTCCTGCCGGAGAGCTTGCACATGATGTTGCCGCCGATGAGGCCGCCGACCGTGGAGATGCCGAAGGCGACGAGGCCGAGCAGGATGATCTTCAGCGTCTCGAGCTTCAGGAAGTTCGAAGCGACCATGGTCGCGCCGACAGAGGTCGAGAGCATGATGGTGACGATGTTCATCAGCGCGTTCTGCACGGTGTCGGACAGACG
>DJQK01000152.1:39206-41568 GCA_002437575.1 Clostridiales bacterium UBA6388
GCCGTGGACGGCAGGAGCAGGATGACGAAGATGGTGACAATGATCGGGAAGAGGATCTTCTCGCTCTTGGAGACCACACGGGCCTGCACCATCTTGATCTTGCGGTCTTCCTCGCTGGTGAGGAGCTTCATAATGGGCGGCTGGATCATCGGGATCAGAGCCATGTAGGAGTAGGCCGCGATCGCGATAGCGCCGAGAAGCTCGGGTGCGAGCTTGTTGGTCAGGAAGATAGCTGTCGGGCCGTCTGCGCCGCCGATGATGCCGATGGAGGCAGCCTGCGGGCCGGTGAAGCCCAGGCAGATGGCGCCGAAGAACGCGACGAACACGCCCAGCTGGGCAGCCGCGCCCAGAAGCAGGCTCTTGGGGTCTGCGATCAGGGGGCCGAAGTCGGTCATCGCGCCGACGCCCATGAAGATCAGCGACGGATAGATACCGGCCTTGACGCCGATGTAGAACACGTCCAGAAGGCCCGCGTTCGACAGGATGTGGCCGTAGCTGTGGTAGTAGGGGCTGGCCTGATCGAGGAAGTCCGCCCACAGCTCGGGGTGGTACATCGCATTCGTGGCGTTCAGATCGGGGTTGATCGCGTCAAGACCCGGGAAGTAGCTGACATTGGCAAGCAGGCAGCCGAACGCGATGCCGACGAGCAGCAGCGGCTCGAAGCCCTTGACAATGCCGAGATACAGCAGCACGCACGCGACGACGATCATCACGAGGTTCTGCCAGCCGCCGGCCGCGAAGAACCCGGCAAAGCCGGACTCCGTCGCAAGCTTCGACAGCGTATCGAGAACGTTAAAACCCATGTCTGTTCCTCCTTACGCCAGAACGACCAGAGGAGCGCCGGTTTCCACGACAGCACCCTTGCTCGTCACGACCTGTGCGACCGTGCCGTCACGCGGGGCAAGGATCTCATTTTCCATCTTCATCGCCTCCAGGATGATGAGGACATCGCCGGACTTGACAGTCTGGCCCTGGGAGACGTTGACGCTCAGAATGTTGCCGGGCATCGGGGACGCAACGACCTCACCGGCTGCAACAGCGGTGGGCGCGGGCGCGGGAGCGGCGGCAGGTGCGGCTGCGGGCGCAGCGGCGGGGGCGGGTGCGGCAGCAGGCGCTGCGGCGGGCGCGGGAGCATACGCCTCGTACTCGTCGACCAGCATGGCCTGACCGGCTTCCACCTCTACCTCATAGGTTTTGCCATTGAGCGTAATTTTGTACTTCATCTTTCACTTGACCTCCTTGATGGACTTGAAGCGCAGCTCGTTGAGGGGCTTGTTGAGTTTGTTGGCGACGATCGCCATGAGCATGGCAGCTTCCTTATCGGGGACGCTGAAAAGCTTCACCTCGCCGGCAGAACCGGGTGCGGCAGCAGCCAGAACAGGCTTGGGTGCGGCGGCGGGCGCTGCGGCAGGGACAGGAGCGGCAGCGGGTTCTGCGGCCTTCTCGTTCTTCGCAATGGAGAATTTGCCCTCAATGAGGATAACGACCATCAGCGCGATCAGGCCCACGAATACGACCACGTAGCCGAGCAGCGCGACCAGGCCGGCCGTGCCGATCGGAAGATCGACCATAGCTTGATTCACAAAAAACATATCCTGCACCTCTCTTATGCCTCGACGATCGTGTACTTGCAGATGTTCTCTTCCTTGGCCTTGCGGTCGGTGAGGAACTTCATGGTCTGATCGGGATAGCAGATATAGCTCATGATATCTTCTTCGCTTCTTGCCAGATCGCCGAGCGCTTCCTTGGCCTTCTTGAAATCTTCGCCCGTGCGCTTGGCGTCTTCGATGCGGCAGTCAACAGGCTTGCCGCCTTCGCCGAGGATCTTGGTCTGAAGTTCTTCGGAGACGGGCGCCGGCGCGATGCCGTACTCGCCCTTGAAGTAGTTCTTGACTTCCTTGGAGACCTGCTTGTAGCGCTGGCCGAGCAGGACGTTGGTAACGGCCTGGTTGCCGACCATCTGGGAAAGCGGGGTGACCAGCGGAGGATAGCCCAGATCCTTGCGGACGGCAGGAATTTCCGCCAGAGCAGCGTCGAACTTGTCCATGGCCTTCATATCGGTCAGGTTTGCGATCATGTTCGACAGCATTCCGCCGGGGACCTTGTACACAAGCGCCTGCGCGTCGGTCGCCATGGACTTGGGGTTGATGCGGCCGGAGTCGACGTACTTCTGCTTGACCGGCTTGAAGAAATCATTGACCTTGTTGATGACGTCCTCGTTCAGGCCGGTTTCGATGCCATACTGCTGTAAGGCATAGAACATCGTCTCGGTCGCGGGCTGGGAGGTGCCGCCCGAGAAGCAGGACGTCGCGCAGTCGATGACGTCGATGCCGGACTCGATGGCCTTCGTCACGGTCATGTA
>DJQK01000152.1:41615-42722 GCA_002437575.1 Clostridiales bacterium UBA6388
ATATCGCCGACGGCGTCCTTGATGCCCTTGATGAGGTGCTCTGCCTCATACGGGCTCATGGTGCCGGCCATATCCTTCAGGCAGATGGTGTCGAAGCCCATGGTCTTGAGCTCCTTGCACATCTCGACGTACTTTGCAACGGTGTGCACCGGGCTCTGCGTGTAGGAGATGCAGCCGGACGCGACGGTGTTCTTGCCGCCGTACTTCTTGGTCGCCTCGAGGGCGGTCTTGATGTTGCGGAAGTCGTTCAGAGCGTCAAAAATACGCAGAATGTCGATGCCGTTTTTAATGGACAGCTCGACAAACTTTTCCACGACGTCGTCGTGATAGTGCTTGTAGCCGAGCAGATTCTGGCCGCGAAGGAGCATCTGCAGCTTCGTGTTGGGCATCAGTCTGCGGATATTGCGCAGGCGCTCCCACGGATCTTCGCCGAGATAGCGAAGGCAGGAGTCGAACGTCGCGCCGCCCCAGCACTCGACCGAATAGTATCCGGCCTTGTCCATTTCGGGAAGAATTTCCTCGAAATCGGCGTAGGGCAGACGGGTTGCCATCAGGGACTGATTCGCATCACGAAGGACAGTTTCAGTGATTTGAACTTTTTTCATGTCGTATCCTCCAGTATTATTACGCCCACGCATGGGCGCTTGACAACGTTTTTGTTTTGCCAACCGGCCCCTGAGCGGAGAAAGACACGCTGCGGCGAGCGCCGCAGCGTGTCTGGCGCTTCAGATCAAGTATAACCGATGTTGGCGCGGTACGAAAATAAATTTTTGTTAAAGAAGGCCGGTACGATTACGCCTTCGGGCCAGCCGCGACGAGCGCCTTGCCGGCCTCGTTGCCTTCGTACTTGACAAAATTCTTCACGAAGCGGGACGCCAGATCCTGCGCCTTCTTCTCCCATTCGGAAGCGTCGGCGTAGGTGTCGCGCGGGTCGAGGATGCCGCTGTCGACGCCGGGAAGCTCGGTGGGGACCTCAAAGTCGAAGTACGGGATCTTCTTGGTGGGCGCGGTCAGGATCGCACCGGAGAGGATGGCGTCGATGATGCCGCGGGTGTCCTTGATGGAGATGCGCTTGCCGGTGCCGTTCCAGCCGGTGTTGACGAGGTA
>DJQK01000129.1:0-36774 GCA_002437575.1 Clostridiales bacterium UBA6388
TGCCCATTGTCCAGCCGCCGGTGATCCGGCTGGTGACGACGAAAAAGGAGCGCCTTATCCGGATGCCCTATCAGAAGGGCAACGTCGGCCGCCTGACCAGGATCCTGTTCCCGATCCTTGTCACCGTTGTCGCCGGACTGGTGGCTCCGGCCAGCGCTTCCTTGGTGGGCTTTCTGATGTTCGGCAATCTGATCCGTGAGTGCGGCGTGCTCAATTCTCTTTCCGAGACGGCGCAGAAGGTGCTGGCGAACCTGATCACGATCTTCCTCGGTATCACGATCGCGTCTCAGATGCGCGCCGAGCAGTTCTTGCAGCCGCAGACGCTGCTCATTCTGGGTCTGGGCCTGTTTGCGTTTGTGTTTGACACGGCGGGCGGCGTTTTGTTTGCAAAGCTTCTGAACCTGTTCCTGAAGAAGAAGATCAACCCCATGATCGGCGCGGCGGGTATTTCGGCCTTCCCGATGTCGGGCCGTATTGTGCACAAAATGGGGCTCAAGGAAGACCCGCAGAACTTCCTTCTGATGCACTCCATCGGCGTCAACGTCTCCGGTCAGATCGCGTCCGTCATCGCGGGCGGATTGATCCTGAACTTTTTCATGAAATAAGGAGGAAAAGATATGCAGTTTCACCCTGAAAAATTCGTTGAGCTTCTATCCTACATGGGAACCGGAATGCTCGGCATCTTCCTCGTCATGGCCGTCATCATCCTGATCACCGTCCTTCTGAACCGCCTGACAAAGAAGTAACAGCAATGGAGTGCCTCATCGAATTGTAGGGGCGGACGACCCTGTCCGCCCTTTCCTCAATACGAATTCGCCGCAGGTTTCCATGCTTCGAACGTTAATCTGCCGGGCGGACAGAGGCGTCCGCCCCTACGAGATGGCGGAATTTTGGAAGGCTGGTATAATGACGCGGCTGTTTGAGGATATAAAAGGCCCCTCGCGCTATGCGCGAGGGGCCTTTTGCGATCGGGACTATAAGCCGGGTTCTGTGATCGACAGTCATCTATCTAGGCGCATCGTTGCCGGTGCGCTCCAGCCACCTCCTCGGAAACAGCCGGGCAGGCCTTGTTTCCTCCACGGTGTTGCTCCGGATAGAGTTTACAGCAACGGACGCTTCCACGCCGATGCGTGCGCTCTTACCGCACGTTTCCACCCTTACCGCGTCGGCGCAAACTCCACATACTTCGCTTCGCCGCGAGCGGCAAAGCTCATCCGTTTCGTTGCGCCTCCTTTACCGCGAAAAACAGCGTTTTCCGCGGTTAAAACCAAAATCGAACGCTGGCTGCACGTTTCCGAACAGCTTGCGATATAGACGCGGCGGTATATTTCTGTTGCACTTTTCCTCAGATCGCTCTGGGCGGGCGTTACCCGTTATCCTTGCCCTGTGGAGCCCGGACTTTCCTCATGATGCAGCCGTTGGGCCGCACCCCGCGACTGTCCGTCCCGGTCGCGCGTTTATTGTACTTGATTGGGCGCGAAATGTCAAACAAGTTGCAATTTTTTTCTGGGAAGGATATAATGAAAATACTTCCTGAAAAAAAGAGGCACTGACCATGAATGAAAAGGTTGCAAAGTATTTTGAAAAGCTCAAAGGAAAGCGCATCGCCGTGCTCGGCATCGGCGTTTCGAACCGGCCGTTAATTCGGATGCTGCTTGCACGCGGGCTGACAGTCCTCGCCTGCGACAAAACGCCGCGGGAAAAGCTTGACGACGAGGTGCTGGACCTGGAGCGCATGGGTGCGGCGCTTCATGTGGGAGAAGGGTATCTCGACGGTGTGCAGGCCGACGTTGTTTTCCGCACGCCAGGGATGCATCCGGACATTCCCGCGCTCAGACAGCTGCGCGAAGACGGCGCGGTCGTGACGAGTGAGATGGAGGCGTTTTTCACCGTCTGCCCTTGTAAGATCATCGCCGTCACCGGCTCAGACGGAAAGACGACGACCACGACGCTCATTTCCGAAATCCTCAGGCACGCGGGCTACACCGTCTGGCTCGGCGGCAACATCGGAACGCCGCTTCTGCCGCTGGCGGAAAAAATGCAGCCGTCGGACATTGCTGTTGTGGAGCTCTCGTCGTTCCAGCTCATGGGCATGACGCAGTCGGCAGATATCGCGGTGGTGACAAATCTCGCGCCCAACCATCTGGACGTGCACAAGGACATGGCCGAGTATATCGCTGCGAAGGAAAATGTCTATCTGCACCAGTCGAAAACCGGAAAGCTCGTTGTGAACATGGACAACGAAATTACAAATTCCTTTGCCGAAAAAGCGCCGGGCGCGGTGGAAAAATTCTCGCGGTGCTCGAAACCGCAAAACGGCGTGTGGCTGGAAAACGGCATTATTTACCGCAACGGACGCGAGATCATGCCCGCGGCGGACATTAAAATTCCGGGCGTGCACAACATTGAAAACTACATGGCCGCGGCCTGCGCGACGGAAGGACTCGCTTCGGACGACGACGTTGACTATGTGGCGCGGAACTTTGGCGGCGTGGAGCACCGCATTGAGCTCGTGCGCGAGCTGCGCGGCGTGAAGTATTACAACGACTCCATCGCCTCGAGCCCATCGCGGACGATCGCTGGTCTGCATTCTTTCACGCAGAAGGTCATTCTGATCGCGGGCGGCTACGACAAGCACATTCCCTTTGACGCGCTGGGGCCGGAGATTTGCGCGCACGTGAAAACGCTGGTGCTCTGCGGCGCGACGGCGGAAAAGATCCGGACAGCGGTTCTGAACGCGCCGGAATACGAAGAAGGAAAACCCGAAATTCTCGAAGCGGAAAATTTGCGCGAGGCGGTTTTGCTTGCACAAAAGGCGGCGGCTGCGGGCGATATCGTGACGCTCAGTCCTGCGTGCGCGGCGTTTGACCAGTTCAAAAATTTTGCCGTGCGCGGAAAAACGTTCAAGGAAATCGTAAATTCGCTCACGTAAAGGAGAAGCTTATGCAGCTGGCAGATACCCTCCGCAAGGTGCGGCAGGTGAAAAACACGCTTTTGCACCCATCCTGCGCGGCGGTCATCGTCGCGGCGGGCTCGAGCGCGCGCATGGGCGGGACGGATAAGATGCTTTCCGAGCTCGGCGGGCTGCCGGTCCTGAGCCGGACGCTGCGGGTCTTTGACGATCATGCGATGATCGACACCATCATCGTCGTGGCGCGGGAAGACCGGCTGGCGAAGATCAGCAGGGTATGCTCGCCGTATCAGAAGGTGCGCATTGTCGTGCCCGGCGGCGAAACGCGGCAGGACTCTGTTCTGAACGGCCTCAAGGCCGTGCCGGAGGAAATGCAGCTCGTCGCGGTGCACGATGGGGCAAGGCCGCTGGTGAGGCCTTCCATCATTGAAAAAGCTATTTTGAAGGCGGCAAAATTCGGCGCGGCGGCCCCGGCGATTCCGGTCAAGGACACCATCAAGGTCTCGAAAAACGGCGGCGTCGACGCGACACCCGACCGCAAAACCCTCTTTGCCGTGCAGACGCCGCAGGTGTTTGACCGGGCGCTGCTTCTGGGGGCGCTTCAGAATGCGAAGGAGAAAAAACTCGCGGTCACGGACGACTGCTCGGCGGTCGAAGCGCTGGGCATGACGGTGCTGCTGACGGACGGCGACGAGGAAAATATCAAAATAACGACGCCTCTGGATCTGGACTTTGCCGAGGCGATCTTGAAACGGAGGGGTACGCTTTGAGAATCGGGCACGGATATGATGTGCACCGGCTCGTTTTTGGCCGGAAGCTCATTCTGGGCGGCGTGGATGTTCCGTTTGAAAAGGGGCTCGACGGCCACTCGGACGCGGATGTTCTGGTGCACGCGGTGATGGACGCGCTGCTGGGCGCGGCGGCTTTGGGGGATATCGGAAAGCTGTTTCCGGACAACGACGATGCGTTTTTGGGCGCGGACAGCATTGATTTACTTAAAAAAGTGCGGGCAGTTCTGGCGCAAAACGGCTGGAAGCTGGAGAATTTGGACGCGACGGTCATTGCGCAGAGGCCGAAGCTGGCCCCATTCATCGATACCATGCGGAAAAATATCGCCCTGGCCCTGCAAACGGACGTTTCCGATGTCAGCGTCAAGGCCACGACCGAGGAAAAGCTCGGCTTCACGGGTTCCGGCGAAGGAATCGCGGCGCACGCGGTGTGCCTCATCGAGCGCGTATGAAGGACGAAAAACGATCATGGAGCCTTTGATCGTGATTTTTGGGAATGCGGAAACAAAACGGCGCGGTACGCCGGAATCATAGAGAAAGAGAGGAAGACTTTTGATGGACTATAAAAAAGGGGAGAAGCTGTTTTCCGTTTCGAGCTATCTTTGCATCGCATTGGTGCTGGCGTCGAGCATTCTGCGCATTCGCCTGTTGAGCGCGGTGGGACTCGGCGTGCTGGCGTTGGGTGCGGCAGGAATGCTCGTGTTCTGCAAATGCCCGCACTGCGGGGCGCATATGCGTCTTCGCGAGCGCAAAACAGGCTTCTGTCCGGAATGCGGCGAAAAGCTGTAAGCGGCACAGAAAAAACGGAATGGATCTTTGAAAAGGAGAGAGAAACATGGATTTTCGAACGAGCGAACGGATGATGATGTCGTCTTGTCTGGTGGGCATTATTCTGGTGGCCGTCGGCAACCGGATGCAGTCGTTCACCTTGAGCGCGGCTGGCGCGGCGCTGATGGTGCTGGGCATTTTGCAGACGCTGAAGTTTTTCCGGTGTCCGCACTGCAAAAAGCGCTTCAAATTTCTGACGAAGAGCCCGAAGATCTGCCCCTACTGCGGCGCGGAGCTGGAAGAGCCCGCAAAGACAGCCGAGGCAAAGCAGGTCGAAGTGCCTGCCGAGGAGACGGAAGCTTCGGAAGCAGCCGAAGAACCGGCCAAGGAAACAAACGAATAAAGCGCAAAAAGATCCTCCGTATGGCGAACATACGGAGGATCTTTGTATCCATTGGAAAACTCAGTTCTTCTTTGCCTCGATGCTGCGAAGCGTGAAGAGAACGGCAAGCAGCAGAACCGTCGAGACGGCAAGCGTCACATACACGTTCTGTACGAAGCCCGCGACAATGAAGCCGACGAACGAGACGGCTGCGACCGTGACCGCGTAGGGAAGCTGGGTCGAAACGTGGTCCAGATGGTTGCACTGCGCACCGGCCGAGGCCATGATCGTGGTATCGGAAATGGGCGAGCAGTGGTCGCCGCAGACAGCGCCCGCGCAGCACGCCGAGATGCCGATGATAAGCAGGGGGCTGTCCGTCGGGAAGACGGCGGTGACGACCGGGATGAGGATGCCGAACGTGCCCCAGGACGTGCCGGAGGCGAAGGCCAGAACGCACGCGACGAGGAAGATGACCGCCGGGAGCATACTGTAGAGGAAGTCGGATGCGTAGTACATCAGCTCCTGCACATAATCGGCCGCGCCGAGGGAGTTGATCGTGGCCTTGAGGCTGACGGCCAGCGTCAGGATGAGGATTGGCGGGATCATTGCGATAAAGCCCTTGGGGATGCAGTCCATCGCCTCTTTGAACGTGAGGACCTTGCGTGCAACCAGGTAAAGGACTGTGAGGACCAGCGCGATCAGGCCGCCCCAGGGAAGGCCGATGAAGGCGTTCGTGTTGCCGAAGGCGCCGATGAAATCGCCCGCGCAGTCCGTGCCGCCCCAGGCGTCGACGCCGAAGAAGCCGCCGACGTAGACCATGCCGACCGTGCAGGTAATGATCAGAACGACGACCGGAAGAATGAGGTCAAGAAGGTGTCCCTTGGGGTTGAAGGTCTCGCTTTCGTCACTCTCTAAGGCCGAAAGATCGCCGGAGGCTGCCTTCTGCTCAAACTTCTTCATGGGGCCGAAGTCGAACTTCATGAGCACGAGCGCGATGATGAAGACGAAGGTCATGAGCGAATACAGGTTATAGGGAATGGCGCGGATAAAAAGCTCGATGCCGCTCATGCCGGTGTTGAGGCCTTCTGCCGTCGAGGAGACGGCGGCGGCCCAGGAGGAGATGGGCGCGATCATACAAACAGGCGCCGCAGTCGCGTCGATAAGGTAGGCCAGCTTCGGGCGGGAAATTTTGTGGCCGTCCGTGACCGGGCGCATGACGGAGCCGACGGTCAGGCAGTTAAAATAGTCGTCGATGAAAATGAGAACGCCCAGGACGAACGTGGAAAGCTGCGCGCCAACGCGCGTTTTGATGTGCGTCTGGGCCCAGCGGCCAAAGGCAGCCGAGCCGCCCGCAGCGTTGACCAGAGCAACGATGATGCCCAGCAGGACGAGGAACAGGAAAATGCCTGCGTTTTCGGCGATGGCAGCGATCAGGCCGTCGTTGATGATGAAATCAAGTGAAGCCACAGGGGCAAAGTTCGTCGTGAACAGAGCGCCGACGACGATGCCGATGAAAAGCGAGCTGTATGCTTCCTTGCTGATGAGGGCAAGGACGATCGCGATAAAGGGCGGCAGCAGCGACCATGCGGTCATGGCCAGCGTTCCGCCGTTTGCACATTCGATCGCCGCCGTGACGACCAGGATCAGCATCGCCGCGATGACGATGACGCGCAGCAGCGCATTGGATGTCTTCCTCATGATGATTTCTCCTTCACAAAACAAAAATGCGTCATGACAGCATCATGACGCACAACAAGAAACCTCGTAAAACGACATGACAGCGCTCCGCTTTCGCGACAGTCCGCAGGATCTTCTCCATACGTCCCAGAGTGCCGCCTGCAGGAACAAAACGGTCTCTTCGGCGCACGGCCCTTTTGCGTCCCCGGTTCCTGCCGGTTTTAGCGGACGCGACTCATGCAGTGCGCAACCTCTATCATAACTGCCTCTATTATACAGACGTATTTTTCCTTGTCAAGTCATAACGAGAAATTTTTGTATTTTTATGCACAAAAGAGGAAAGCAGCCGCTTTGTGCCGAAAAAAGCCGTCCGTGCATACGATGGAGCAAGGAGGGAGCAGTATGTTTTTGTATGCGTTTTCATTCCGCTCGCTGACCGGCGCACAGACCGGGCGGGATGTTTTGAACGTTTCCGGTATCGCGGCAGAGCTTTCGCGTGCGCCGAAGTCGATCGCCGTGCAGGGCTGCGGGTATGTGCTGGAGGTATCGGAATTTGATGGTGTGCGGGCGGCGGGGGTCCTGCGGTCTTACGGCGTGGGCTACCGCAGGGTCTTCCGGCTGTATGACGATGGCTCGGTGCAGGAGGCGGAGTATGATCTATTTTGACGCAGCGGCGACGACGCTGCAAAAGCCCCCGCAGGTCTCCCGCGCGGCAACGTATGCGATGGCGCACTACGCAAGCCCCGGACGAGGCGGGCACACGCCTGCGATGCAGGCCTCCGACGCGGTCTATGCGTGCCGGCAGGAGCTGGCGGCAATGTTTGAAGCGAAACCCCAAAACGTGATGTTCACCCTGAACGCCACGCACGCGCTGAATCTGGCCATCCGGACGCTCGTTTTGCCGGGAGACGAGGTCGTGATCTCCGGCTTTGAGCACAATGCGGTCGTAAGGCCCCTTCATATGCTCGGCGCAAAGATCAAAATCGCGGGCCGGCGGCTTTTTGACGCGCAGGATGTGATAGGCGAATTTCGCGCGGCCATTACGAAGGACACAAAGGCCGTCGTCTGCACGCACGTATCGAACGTGTTCGGCTTCATTCTGCCCATTGCGGAAATTGCGGAGCTCTGCAAAGAGCGGCAGGTGCCGCTGATTTTGGACTGCTCGCAGTCGGCCGGAATTTTGCCGGTGTCGCTGAAAGCGATGGGCGCGGCGTTTTTGTGTATGCCGGGGCACAAGTCGCTCTACGGCCCGCAGGGAACGGGCGTGCTTGTCGCATCAGAGCCTGTCAAACCGCTTCTTTGCGGCGGGACGGGGAGCTTGTCTGAAAACGCCGAAATGCCGGATTTTAACCCCGACGCGGCAGAAGCGGGCACGCACAATGTGCCGGGCATCTGCGGACTGTTGGAGGGCGTGCGGTTCGTGCGGCAGACGGGGCTCGCGAACATTTCCGCGCACGAGAAAATGCTGGCGGAGCTTTTTGCCGCAGAACTGGAAAATTTGCCGGGCGTGCGGGTCTTTCATGGGGAAAAGCAGGCGGGCGTGGTGTCGTTTCTGCTGGAAAACGAGGATGTCGAGCAGACGGCAAAACGGCTCTCCGCGCACGGCGTCTTCGTTCGCGCGGGACTTCACTGCGCACCGCTGGCCCACGCGTCGGCCGGGACGCTCCGCTCGGGCACCGTCCGGGCCGGTTTTTCGGTTTTCAACACGGCCTTTGAGGTGCGGCAGGCGGCGCGTACGCTTAAATTGTGAACACGTTCCAAATTTTGCGCTTCGCCACTTGCGCTCAGCTCCATTTTGGAGTATAATCACAATAATTATAAGTATCAGCAGGAGTGGCGTCTATGACCGCGATACGCACATTTTTCCAGGATTTTTGGAACCGCATCCCCCAGATCGGGGTTAACGATATAATCGATATTCTGATCGTCGCATTTCTGTTCTACACCCTCATGCGCCTGATCCGCTCGACGAGCGCGGCGCGCATCGCAAGGAGCATTCTGCTTCTGATCGTCGTGACGGGTCTGACGGAGATCTTCAAGCTCTACACGCTCAACTGGATCTTGAGCAAGATTTTAGAGATCGGCGTGATCGCCCTTGTTATCATGTTCCAGCCGGAGCTGCGGCGGATGTTAGAACGCTTCGGCGGCAAGTTCTTTACGAACCTCATCAGCAGCGGCACAACGCCGACAGCGGAGCAGCAGGCCATTGAAGCGACCGTTTCTGCGTGCGCGGCGATGTCGAAGGAAAAGGTCGGCGCGCTTCTCGTTTTTGAGCGCAGCTCGCCGCTGGAGGAGTACTTCAAGACCGGAACGATCATCGACGCAAAGGTCTCCGACCAGCTGCTTCGGAATCTGTTTTTCAAAAACTCTCCGCTGCACGACGGCGCGGTGATCATCCGCGGAAGCCGCGTGGCTGCTGCGGGCTGCGTGATGCCGCTGTCGGAGAATACGCATCTTCCCGGCGACATCGGCACGCGCCACCGCGCGGGCATTGGCACGAGCGAGGTATCAGACGCCGTGGTCGTCATCGTCTCCGAGGAAACGGGCACGATCTCGGTCGCCATCGGCGGGATGCTCAAGCGGCATCTGGCCCCGCAGACGCTCGGAAAGCTTCTGACCAACGAGCTCGTCGCCGAGCCGGAGCAGAAGAGCGGACCGTTCAAGAGCTGGCTGACGAGCCATTTCAAAATGAGGCAGGATCACAATGAAAAGAAGTAAACTCATTACCATGGCAATTTCTCTGCTGGCGGCGATCTGTCTTTGGGCGTATGTCGTGACGGTGGTCAATCCCGAGGGAGACACCATCATCTCCGGCATCCCCGTGACGTTCTCCGGGCAGGAGGTGCTGCGCGAGGATCAGGGACTGGTCATCAAGGGCGGCTATACAGACATGGTCTCGGTGCATTTCTACGGAAAAAATACGGACCTGAAAAAGCTCGAACAGTATAAGGACGAAATTTCCGCCGTGGTCGACGTTTCGAAGGTGCGAAGCGCGAAGGAATACCAGCTGACCTATCAGCTGACGCTTCCGAACGCGGTGCAGGCGTCGGCCGTGCAGGCCACAGACCGCAATCCGTCCGTCATTACGATCGAGGTCGAAAAGCTGCTGCGGCGCGAAATCGAGGTGCGCGGCGATTTTTCGGGCGTCGAGGTCGCGGAGGGGTATCTGCTGGAGTCTACCAACTTTGACTATGACACCGTCACCGTCGAGGGCCCCGAGTCGGTCGTTTCCCAGATCGACTGCGCCCAGATCGTCATGAACCGGACGAACGTGGATAAAAACATCACGGAGAACGTCGAGTATACGCTCGTAGACGCAGACGGAAACGAGGTCGACACGACGGACCTTACGACGGATGTGGATACCATTCAGGTGGAAATTGACGTCGTGAAATTCAAGCAGGTGCCGCTTTCCGTGAACTTTATCGACGGCGGCGGCGCGACGGGCGCAGACGCGGATGTGGACATTGACCCGGAATACATCACTCTCGCGGGCGACGCGACGGTGCTCGACAGCGTCAACACCATCGTTCTCGGCAATATCGATCTCGGGCAGACGGAAAACAACGCCGTGGTGTCTTTTGATATCAAGATCCCGAACGACGCGAAGAACGTTTCCGGCGAAGAGACCGCAAGCGTGACCATCAAGGTCAAAAACAAGAAGACCCGCGTCATCGGCGCGACGAATATCGCCTTCATCAACACGCCCGAGGGCTTCACGGCCAAGAGCATTACCCAGCTCGTGCAGACGACCGTCCGCGCTTCGGCGACAGACATTGAGAAAATCGCGGCCAACAACCTGCGCGTGGTAGCGGATCTGTCGGAGTATTCGCAGGCGGGAACGTACCAGGTGCCGGTCACGATCTACATTGACGGCTACCCGGAGGCCGGCGTCATCGGAGACGATTACAAGATCGTCGTGGTACTGGAAAACGCAGATTAACGCCGCAGAAAAGGCGGCTGAAAGAGAAAATGGAGATGTTACCGTGATTAAAAGCATGACCGGCTATGGACGAGCCGTACAGACCTTTGAAAACCGCGAGATCACCGTCGAGATCCGCTCGGTCAACAACCGCTATCTCGATTGCAGCGTCAAGCTGCCGCGCGTGTTCTCGTTCGCAGAAGACAGCGTGAAGGCCAAGGTCAAAGAAGCGATCTCACGCGGCAAGGTCGACGTGTTCATTACCGTCAGCGTCACCGCCGGAAGCGATATGAAAATATCCCTCAACCGACCGGTGCTCGAAGGGTATCTGGCCGCGATGAAGACGATCGCAAAGGACTATGAGGTCCAGGACGATATTTCCGTCTCGAGCCTGACGCGGTTTTCGGACATTTTCGTCGTGGAAAAGCAGGAAGAGGACGAAAAGAAGGCGACGGAGGAAATTCTCGCCGTCGTGACCGAGGCCCTTTCTAGGTTCACCGCCATGCGCGAAAAAGAGGGCGCAGCGCTGGAGGATGATCTCCGGAGCCGGGCCAAGACCGTTCTGGCGCTGGTGGAAAAGGTCGAGGCCAGAAGCCCCGTGACGCTGGCAGAATACAGAAGCCGCCTGACCCAGAAGATGCAGGAGGTCTTGCAGAACACGAATATCGACGAGGGCCGCATTTTGCAGGAGGCCGCCATCTACGCGGACAAAATTGCCGTCGACGAAGAGACCGTGCGCCTGAGAAGCCATCTTTCGCAGCTCGATGCGATGCTGACCGCCGGCGGCGCGATCGGCCGGAAGCTGGACTTTTTGCTTCAGGAGTTTAACCGCGAGGCCAACACCATCGGCTCGAAGGGCAACGACCTTGAGCAGGCGAGGACTGTTGTCGAAATTAAGGCCGAGCTGGAAAAGATCCGCGAACAGACACAGAACATTGAGTGACGGAGGGCGGCCATGAAGCTTATCAGCATTGGCTTTGGAAGCACCGTTGCAGCCGAGCGCATTCTCGCCGTCGTCGCGCCGGAGTCCGCGCCCATCAAGCGGCTCATTCAGGAAGCGCGCGAGCGCGGGATGCTCATTGACGCGTCGTTTGGCCGGAAGACGAAGGCCGTTCTGCTCATGGACACCGACCATGTCATCCTGGCGTCCGTTTCGCCGGAGATCCTGGCGGCGCGGATGGAGGGGAAACCGGAACCGGAGGAACGTGACGCATGAAGGGAAAGCTTTTTGTGGTGTCCGGGCCTTCCGGCGTCGGAAAAAACACGCTTTTGAACGTGATCATTGACAGCTGCGAAAAGGTGCAGTATTCTGTATCAGCGACGTCGCGGCCCATCCGGCCCGGCGAGGTCGATGGGAAAAGCTACTATTTTGTCACGCGCGAACGCTTTGAACAGCTGATCGCGGAAAACGCACTGCTGGAATACGCCGAATATGTGGGAAACTACTACGGAACGCCGCTCGGCCCCATCCGGGAGGCCATTGAGAACGGCGTCGATGTTGTGATGGACGTGGACGTTGTGGGCGCGCTGAAGATCAAAAAGCGCCTTCCGGAGGCAGTGCTCGTGTTCGTGACCGCGCCGTCCTTTGATATCATCCGCAAGCGGCTCATCCACCGCGGAGACGTCGCGCCGGGGCTCATGGAGGAGCGGCTGGAACGGGCAAAATGGGAATGCCAGCAGGCGAAAAACTATGAATACATCGTCGTCAACGACGATCTCAAAACAGCCGGCGAAGAGCTCAAGGCCATCATGCTGGCGGAAAAATGTAAAACGATGGAACGCATCCATTTGATCAAGGAGGAACTATCATGCTCTACCCCGCAATGAGTGAATTACTCAAGCACGTTGACAGCCGCTATCTTCTGGTGAACGTTGTGGCGCACCGCGCAAGACAGCTGTCGATCGAGTCTGAATTGACGCACGAGCCGCTGACGGACAAGCCCGTCACCATCGCCATCAACGAGGTGGCCAGAGGCGAGCTGACCGCGTCGCTCAAGGAAAAGTACCTGAAATAAATGTTGACTGCAAAGGCGTAGGGCAACATCCTACGCCTTTCGCACTTGTAATCGGAAAGGCGGGAAGACGATGATCGCACAAGTCGCCGTGAGCTGCGCGGTGTATTCGATGGACCAGCCGTATTCCTACCGCGTTCCGCCCAATTGGGAGGTACAGCCGGGAATGCGCGTGTTCGTTCCCTTCGGCCGGGCCAACCGGCACACGGAGGGCATGGTCCTGGCCGTGTCGGAGGGGACCGATCAGAAGCTCAAATCGATCGAACAGGTGCTGGACGACGCGCCGGTCATGTCGGACGAGCAGCTGCGCCTTGCCGCGTTTGTCAGAGAGCGCTATTTCTGCACGTATTATGACGCGGTGCGCGCGATCCTGCCCGCGGGGCTCTGGTTCCGGCAGGAGAAAATTTACCGCATCCGGGAAACCGGCTTCGACTGGCGCTCGATCGCGGAGGAAAGACCACTCGAAGCGTCCATGATGCAGCTTCTCGAGGACCTCGGCGCAAGCGCACCGGAGACGGCACTTCTTTCACTGACGCAGGACCGCGAGCAGGCGGAAGCCGCCCTTTCGTGGCTGATATCGAAAAAATATATGCAGGCCGATAGCGAGCTTTCCGCTGCGGCCAGCCCCAAAAAGCAGAAATTTGCCGCCATCGCGGCAGGAGAAGAAGCGGCTTCCTACGCCGAAAAGAAAAAGCGCACGGCCCCGGTGCAGGCGGCGGTCCTGGAGCTTCTCGGCGCGGCGGGCGCGTGCTCTTGTAAAGAGCTCACCGAGCTCACCGGCGCGGGAAGCACGACGTTTGCGCGGCTTGAGAAGCTCGGCCTTATCACCGTCTGGGAAGAGGAGCGGCCGCCGGAAATTCTGCGATCTGCCAAAAAAGATGCCGCGCCGCCGACACTGAATCAGGAGCAGCAGACGGTTTTTGACGGCCTTCTTTCGCAGATGAAAAGCGATAAGCCGGGCGCGGCGCTTTTATACGGCGTGACCGGAAGCGGCAAAACGTCCGTGTATGTAAGTCTTATCTACGAAGCGCTCAAGGAAGGCAAAAGCGCCGTATTGCTCGTGCCGGAAATTTCGCTCACGCCGCAGCTTTTGTCGAAGCTCACGGCGCACTTTGGAGAGCAGGTCGCGGTGCTGCATTCGAGCCTTCGCGTGTCGGAGCGATTTGCGCAGTGGAGAAGGATCAAAGCGGGGCTTGCAAAGGTCGTCGTGGGGACGCGCTCGGCGGTGTTTGCGCCGGTGCAGGATCCGGGCCTTTTTATCCTCGACGAAGAGCAGGAGCACACCTATAAATCCGAAAATTCCCCGCGCTACCACGCAAGAGAAATTGCGCTCTACCGCGGCGCGAAGGCGGGCGCTCTGGTGCTGCTCGGCTCGGCGACGCCGTCGGTCGAGAGTATGTACAGGGCCAAGCGCGGTGATTACCGGCTCTACACGATCAAAAAGCGCTTCAACGAAAAGCAGCTTCCCGCGGCGCAGATCGTCGACTTAAAGCAGGAAATCCGGCAGGGAAACGCCACGGCCATCAGCCTGCCGCTGGAAGAAAAGCTGCGGGATAATATCATCGCCGGCCGGCAGTCGATCCTGTTTCTGAACCGGCGCGGCAACAGCCGGTATCTGGTCTGCGTGGAGTGCGGTGACGTTCCGGTCTGCCCGCGGTGCAGCGTGCATTTGACATACCACTCCGTGACGCAGCGGCTCATCTGCCACTACTGCGGCTACTGCGAGCCTGTGAGGATGCGGTGCTCCAAATGCGGCGGTGCGCTCAAGCCCGTCGGCAGCGGCACGCAGAAGATCGAGCAGGAGCTTCGCTGGATCTTTCCGGACACCGAAATTCTGCGCATGGACGCAGACACCGTCTCCGCAAGAAACGGCCACGAGCAGATGCTCAGGCGCTTCGAAGAAAAAAAGATCCCGATTCTGCTTGGCACGCAGATGGTGAGCAAGGGGCTGGATTTTGAAAACGTGACGCTGGTAGGCGTTCTGGACGCGGACATGAGCCTGTATGTGAGCAATTACCGCGCGGCGGAAACGACGTTCAGCTTAATTACGCAGGTCGTGGGCCGGGCCGGACGCGGCGATGCGGCGGGTGCGGCATTGATCCAGACGATGACGCCGGAGCACCCGGTGCTCATGCTTGCCGCGAAGCAGGACTACGACGCGTTTTACGACATGGAGATCGCCATTCGGGAGCTGCATCATTGCCCGCCGTTTTCCGACATCTTTTTCATCACCTTTACCGGGCTCTATGAAGACCGTGTCCAGCAGGCGGCGGCGCGGTTTCGCAATGACCTTCGCGCGCAGCTCAAAACTGCGTCTTATTTAGAGGGCGGCGCGACGGTGCTCGGCCCTGCGCCCTGCGCGATCGTGAAGATCAACTACACGTATCGCTACCGGCTGACGCTGGCGGCAAAGAACTCGAAAGGACTGCGGCAGCTGCTTTCTTCGCAGCTCAAGGCTTTTTTCAAGGATAAACAGAACCGAGGCGTAAACGCTTACGCCGACGTCAATTCATACGATTGAGAGGAAAAACTATGGCGCTTCGGAACATTGTCACGGTCGGAGACCCGGTGCTTACCAAGGTCTGCCGTCCGGTCACAAAATTTGACGCGAAACTCGCGCAGCTCATCGACGACATGATCGAGACGCTGCACGACGCCAACGGCGCGGGACTGGCTGCGCCGCAGATCGGCATTCTGCGCCGCGTCGTCATCATCAACACCGAGGGCGAGGACTGGGAGCTGGTAAACCCCGAGCTCGTCGAGGTCAGCGAGGAAGAAGAAAGCGGCATCGAAGGCTGCCTGAGCCTTCCGGGAAAGTGGGGCCTTGTGACGAGGCCCGTCTACGCGAAGGTCCGCGCACAGGACCGCAACGGCGACTGGTATGAATATGAGGGCGAGGACCTCACGGCCCGGTGCTTCCTCCATGAGCTCGACCATCTCGACGGACATATGTACACCGAATTTGCCGACAAGATGCTCACGCCCGAGGAGCTCGAGGAGCTTCTCAAGCAGGAGGCCGAGGCCGCACAGGAAGAGGAAGAAGGCGGACCGGAAGCATGAAGATCGTCTATATGGGCACGCCCGAAATTGCGAAGGTGTGTCTCGAGAAACTATACACCGAAGGCTTCGACATCGCAGCCGTCTATACAAAGCCCGACACGCCCAAAAACCGCGGCATGAAGCTCGTTCCATCCGAAGTGAAAGCGTATGCGCAGTCCGTTGACCTTCCGGTCATCCAGCCGGAAACGTTTAAGGACGACGCGGCCGTTGAAGAGCTCCGCGCCCTTGCGCCCGACCTAATTATCGTCGTGGCCTACGGCAAAATTTTACCGCAGCGGGTGCTGGATATTCCAAAATTCGGCGCGATCAATATGCACGCAAGCATTCTGCCCTCTCTTCGCGGCGCGGGCCCGGTGCAGTGGTCGATTCTGAACCACTGTCAGCAGACCGGCGTGACGGCGATGTATCTGACGGCGGGCATGGACGAGGGCGATATCATCGAGATCCGAAAAACGCCCATCGATCCCATGGAAACGACGAGCGAGCTCATGGAAAGGCTTTCGCATATCGCGGCAGACCTCGCCTGTGACACCGCGCGCGCCATCGAAGCGGGCACGGCAAAGCGCACCCCGCAGGACAGCGCCAAAGCGACGTATGCGCCCATGCTGTCAAAAGCCATGAGCCCCATCAACTGGGATGAGCCTGCGCAGTTTGTCATCGACCATGTGCGCGGCCTCATTCCCTGGCCGGTCGCGACGACGGAAATTGACGGCAAAACGTTCAAAATTTTCCGCGCCGAAAAAACCGGGAAGACGACCGAAAAAGCCCCCGGAACGCTGCTCGCGCTGACAAAGCAAGGGTTAGAAATTGCCTGCGGCGGCGGGGACGTTCTGGTCGTCACCGAATTACAGGCCGAGGGCGGCAAACGGATGGCGGCCAGCGCGTATTTTAACGGCCACCCGATCAAACTTTAATGGGACAAAATTGTCCGGAAGGACGCTTATGGACGCAAGAACGACTGCGCTGAACGCGCTCATCGCCACAAGACGGCAGGGGGCCTGGTCAGACGGCATTTTGAAAGAACGCATTGCGAAAGACGGCCTCGACCGGCGCGACGCCGCGCTGGCCTCCCAGCTTGCCTACGGCGTGATGCAGAACCGGCTGCTGCTGGATCATTATCTTGAGCAGACGGTCACGCGCGGTCTGGCAAAATTGCAGCCGGTGACGCAGGATATTCTGCGGCTCGGCGCGTATCAGATCTTGTTTCTGGATAAAATTCCGGACTCTGCGGCAGTCAATCAGGCGGTCGAGCAGACGAAGCGCTATGTAAGCGAACGTGCCGCGGGTCTTACAAACGGGGCGCTGCGTGCGCTCGTGCGCAGAAAAGATGCGCTCAAAGAGCCGGAAGACCTCGCAACAAAAACCTCGCACCCGCAGGCGCTGGTCGAGCTGCTGCGCGAAAATCTGGGAGATGGCGAGCTCGAAGCGTTTTTGAAGGCGGACAACGAGCCGGCGCCGACGTGTTTGCAGGTAAACACGCTGCTTGCAAATGCCTCGGAGGCTGAGGCGGTTTTCACCGCGCTGGAAATTCCGTTTACGCGCCATCCGTGGCTGCCCGGCTGCTATCTCGTCAAGGGAACGGGGAGCATCGCAGAGCTCGATCTTTTCAGATCCGGGCGGGTCTACGTGCAGGATCCGTCTGCACGGCTTGCTGCGATGGCGGCGGGCGTAAAGGCGGGAATGGACGTTCTGGATGTCTGCGCGGCCCCGGGCGGCAAGAGCTTCGCGGCGGCCATCGCGATGGAAAACCACGGCAGCGTCACCTCGTGCGATATCCACGAGCACAAAATTTCACTCATCGAAAAGGGCGCGGCGCGGCTGGGCATCCAAATTCTGCACGCGCAGCAGGCCGACGCGTCAAAATTCCGGGAGGACTTTGAAAACCGCTTCGACGCGGTGATCGCGGACGTTCCGTGCTCGGGGCTCGGCGTCATCCGAAAAAAGCCCGATATCCGCTATAAGCCCGTCGAGCCATTGGAGCGGCTTCCGGCGGTGCAGGCGGCGATTTTAGAGAACGTGAGCCGGTATGTCAAGCCCGGCGGCGTGCTCGTCTACAGCACGTGCACGGTTTTGAAGCGCGAAAACGAGGACGTTGCGCTGGCGTTTTTGAAGGCGCATCCGGATTTTTCGCTGGAGCCGTTCGAAGTTCCAGATAAGTTGGATGTGAAAAACGACGGAATGCTGACGCTCCTGCCGCACCGGCACGACGCAGACGGCTTTTTCATCTGCCGCATGAGGAAGAATGTATGAAAGAAGATCTCAAATCGATGACGCTTGCCGAAATGGAGGCGGCGTTTCAGGCGCTCGGCGAACCGAAATTCCGGGCAAAGCAGGTCTTTGTCTGGCTGCACAAGGGCGTAATGAGCTTCGACGAGATGACTAACCTCTCCAAGCCGCTTCGCGCGAAATTGGATGCGCTCTTTGATATCACCGCGCCCAGGATCGCGCGCAAGCAGGTCTCCAAAAAGGACGGCACGATCAAATATCTCTGGCAGCTGTCTGACGGCAACTGCGTCGAGTCTGTCGTCATGCAGTACCACCACGGAAACACGGTCTGCATTTCCTCTGAGGTCGGCTGCCCGATGGGCTGCAAATTCTGCGCGTCCACGCTCGGCGGGCTCGTGCGGCGGTTAAGGCCGTCGGAGTTACTCGATCAGGTGCTCTTCAGCCAGCTCGATTCTGGTCTTCCCATTTCGAACATCGTCCTCATGGGCATCGGAGAGCCGCTCGATAACTTTGACGCCGTGATGCGCTTTTTAGAGCTCGTGAACAGTCCGGATGGCTTAAACATCGGAATGCGGCACATCAGCCTGTCGACCTGCGGGCTGGTCGATAAAATTTGCTTACTCGCGGAAAAGAAATTGCAGCTGACGCTGTCGGTTTCGCTCCATTCGCCGGACGACGAGTCGCGAAACAAGATCATGCCCGTCAACAAACGCTGGAACGTCGAAGAGCTTCTCTCGGCGTGCCGCGATTATTATGAAATGACGGGCAGGCGTGTGTCTTTTGAGTACACGATGATCTCCGGCGTCAGCGACAGTCCCGAACAGGCAGAGCTTTTGGCGAAGAAGCTCTCCGGCATGGGGGCGCACGTCAACATGATCCCGCTCAATGACGTCAAAGAGACCGGCCTTCACACGAGCTCACGCGAGGCAATCGCGAGATTTCAGAAAATTCTCGAGTCGCACGGCATCACAGCGACCGTCCGCCGCACGCTCGGCAGCGACATTGACGCCTCCTGCGGGCAGCTGCGCAGGAACTACGAACAGACTACTTGAATGGGAGGAACCGACCATGCAGCTTTGGGGACTGACCGATCCCGGCAATCTGCGCGAGCAGAATCAGGATTCGTTTGCGATGGAATCGTTTGCGCGGGACCGTTCGCTGATGATCGTCTGCGACGGCATGGGCGGGGCCAAATCCGGAAACGTGGCAAGCAGGCTGGCCGTCGACGTTTTCACCGACGAGGTGCGCCGCTGCCAGAAAACAGGGCTCACAGCCGAACGCGCGGCGGAAATTCTGCGCGGGGCGCTGGAGCTTGCCAATAAGGCGGTTTTTGAGCAGGCGCAGCTGAGCGACGATTTTTCCGGCATGGGCACGACGCTCGTCGCGGCGCTGATCGTCAAGGATACCGCCGTCATCATCAACGTCGGCGACAGCCGTGCGTATTTGTTCACGCAGGAGGGCGTGAAGCTTCTGACGATCGACCATTCGATCGTCGAGTTCATGGTCCAGCGCGGCGAACTTACGCAGGAGCAGGCCAAGAACCACCCGGGCAAGAACGTCATCACCCGCGCCGTCGGCACGGAGGAGCACGTCGAGGGCGATATTTTCGTGCAGAAGCTGCGAAGAGACGACTGCCTGCTATTATGCTCCGATGGGCTATCCAACGTGATGGCCGATCAGGAGATGCTTTTTGAAGTGGCGCACGGCGTGCGCAAGAGCGATTGCTGCCAAAGGTTGCTTCGCATCGCAAAAAACCGCGGCGCACCGGACAATGTGACGGTCGCGATGGCGCTGGTTTAGAAAGGGGGTCGGGGTATGGATCCGTATATCGGCACACTGCTGGATAATCGTTATGAAATTCTCGAGGTCATCGGAACGGGCGGCATGGCCGTGGTCTACAAGGCCCGGTGCAACCGTCTCAACCGCCTCGTCGCCATTAAGGTGCTCAAGCAGGAGCTCTCGCAGGACGAAGAGTTCCGCCGCCGCTTCCACGCCGAGTCGCAGGCCGTTGCGATGCTCTCGCACCCGAACATCGTGAGCGTGTACGACGTGTCGCACTCGAACGATCTGGACTATATCGTCATGGAGCTCATCGAGGGCATCACGCTCAAGCAGTATCTCGAGCAGAAGGGAAAGCTCAACTGGCGAGAAGCGCTCCATTTTACCACGCAGATCGCAAAAGCGCTTGAGCACGCGCACTCGCGGGGCATCATCCACCGCGATATCAAGCCCCACAACATCATGATCTTAAAAGACGGCAGCGTCAAGGTCGCAGACTTCGGCATTGCCCGCATTTCCTCTGCCCAGAATACGCTCACGCGCGAGGCACTGGGGTCGGTACACTATATTTCCCCCGAGCAGGCAAAGGGCGGCAAGGTCGACTACCGGTCGGATCTTTACTCGCTCGGCGTCGTGATGTACGAAATGCTCACGGGCCGGCCGCCCTTTGACGGAGACACGCCCGTTTCCGTCGCCATTCAGCACATCAGCGCCAAGCCCGTCATGCCGCGAGAGCTCTGCCCCGACATCCCCGAGGGCCTCGAGCAGATCACCATGCACGCGATGGCGGCGGATATTTCCAAGCGCTATCCGTCGGCGACGAGAATGCTGGCCGATCTCGAAATTTTCCGGAAAAATCCGAACGTGGTCTTTGATTTTACCGACGATCAGGACGCGTTTGACGTTGAGCGGCTCATCAACGACCCCGAGTATCTGCCGGAAAGTCTGCCGCGCCGCGAACGAAAGCAGCCGTCGCGCGTGTTCATTCCGCAGAAAAAACCGCAGCCCGCACCGCCGTCTTCGGCGCAGAACGCGCAAAAGGGCGCGAACGTCGCGCTCACGGCGGGGATCGTCTGCATCGTGCTGGCGGTGCTCGGCATCGGGTATTTCCTGTATTCGTACTTTTTCTCGGACCTTTTCAGCCGCACCGAGGAGGTTTCGGTGCCGCAGCTGGTCGGGCAGTATTTTGAAAACTTCGACCAGAGCCAGTATCCGGATCTCATCTTCGAGGTCACGGACCAGCGTTCAAGCGACACGTATGAAAGCGGCTACGTGATCGACCAGAGCGTGGACGCGGGCACGATGGTCAAGGCGGGCTCGACGATCTCTCTCACGCTTTCGACCGGCATTGTGAGCAACACCATGCCGAACCTGGTCAATATGCCTCTTGAAAACGCGCAGGAGTATCTGAGCTCTCTTTCCATGACGCTCGACATTTCCGTCGAATACGAGGAAAGCGATGTGTATACCGCGGGCTATATCATAAGGACGAGCCCCGAGCGTGACGAGCCGCTCACCGATGGGCAGAGCGTGACGCTGGTCGTCTCTACCGGCGTGCCGGTGGAGCTGGTGAAGGTGCCGACGTTAATTGGCAGCGACATTGAAGACGCGATCGCGAGCATCAAGACCGCGGGGCTCGGCGACGGCATGATCAAGTATGTCGACAGCGATCTTCCCGAGGGCACGGTCACGTTCCAATCCATCGACGCCGAGACCGAGGTCAAGGCCGGAACGGTCATCAATCTACAGGTCTCCAAGGGCCCTGAGCAGGCGCAGGAGCCGCTCATCCGCACGCTTTCGCAGGACGCGACGGTCGAAACGGGAGACAGCTTGACGCTTCAGGTCAAGGCCGAGGTGTCAGACGACGGCGAGCTTACCTACGCGTGGTATGTTTCCACATCCGGTAATGTCGCGGATGCGTCGCTCGTTTCGCGCAGCGCGAAGGATAACACCACCTGCCAGGTCGATACCAGCAAAGCGGGCGTGTGGTACTATTTCTGCAAGATCGTAAACACCCTCGGAGAAAGCCACACCACGACGAATACGCAGATGATCCGCGTGGAGGTCACGCAGAAGGTCGAGCCGGTTTTAACGGAAATTTCTGTGAAAATGCCGTCTTCGCGCGGGACATTTGAGGTTCTGGTGAAGGTAAACGGCGAGACGCAGTCCGGGCCCTTTACGATCGACATGGACGAAGAGCCCAGCCGCTCCATTCGTCTTCAGGTCGCGGGCAGCGGCAAACAGACGGTGGACGTGTATGTTGACGGCGTTCTTTATGAGACGCAGGAAATTGATTTCGACGCGCTGATGTCATGATGGAAAACAGAATCATCAAGGCCCTGAGTGGGTTTTATTATGTACAGACGCCGGATGGCGTTATCGAGTGCCGTGCAAGAGGCCGGTTCCGGAAGGAGGGCATTTCACCCCTCGTCGGCGATTTCGTGACGATCTCGAGAAGCGGCAAGGCGGGCACGGTGGAGGAAATCCTGCCGCGCAAAAACAGCTTCCTCCGCCCGGCGGTTGCAAACGTCGATCTTCTGGTGCTGCTGGCCTCGTGCGCCATTCCGCAGACCGAGCCGTTTTTGATCGACCGCGTGCTCGCCATCGCGGGCCAGCAGGGCGTGGAGCCTTTGATCTGCGTCAACAAAAACGATCTCACGCCCGGAGAAAGCCTTGCCGGCATTTACAGAAGGGCGGGCTTTCACGTCGTCGTAACGAGCGCGGAAACGGGAGAAGGCCTGGACGAGCTGCGTGAAGCGATCTCGGGAAAGCTTTCGGTCTTCACCGGAAACTCCGGCGTCGGAAAGTCCAGCATTCTGAATAGACTCTGCCCCGAGCTTCATTTAGCGGTCGGCGAGGTCTCAGAAAAGCTGGGCCGCGGCCGCCACACGACGAGGCACATCGAGCTCTACGCGCTGGAAGACGGCACGTTTGTTGCAGACACGCCCGGCTTTTCCTCGTTTGACACCGAGCGGATGGACTTGGTCCTGAAAGAGCAGCTTCCCTACGCGTTTGCGGATTTTGCGCCATATCTCGGAAAATGCCAGTTTCCCGACTGTGCGCACTTAAAAGAGCCCGGCTGCGCCGTCCGCGCTGCGTTAGAGCGCGGGGACATTGAACCCACCAGATACGAAAGCTACAAACGGCTCTACGAACTGGCAAAGCAGATCAAGCCCTGGGAGCTCAAATAACGACATGGACGAAATCACCCGCAGGCATTTGCCTGCGGGTGATTTTCGGTCTCTGCGGAAAAAAGAAGGCACGAACCGGAACGAGGCTGCGTAGACTCTCTATGAGGTGATGTTATGTGTCTGCGCAGAAAAGATATCCGGCTGTTTCTGCTGGGTTTGGGCATTGGGCTTTTGCTGTCGTTTCTGATCGAGGACTGGTTCTGGAGGCTGCTGCTGGCCGCGGCAGCGATCGCTGCCGCTATTTTGATGGACAACTGCTGACATAACCTTGTCCCGGCGTGCGTATATACTTCTAAGGCGTAAGCTGCGCGTTGAGCGGTTCCGAAGCGCCTGCAAGAACGAACAAGGAGTGAAGCATATGGAGCTTGTCTTTGAAGAACAGACGATCGAGTATTTGCGCAGGACGCTTTGCAAGAGCACGTCGCAGGAGCTCACGCAGGAGCTGATCGTGCCGGACAGCTATCCCGACTGCGCCCGCGTGGTGTTTACCGGAGGAAGCTGCGTCATGCGCGGAAAAGAGTGCCGGGACGGAAGCGTCATTGTGACCGGCGGCGTTCGCGCGGGACTTTTATACGTGCCGGAGGATGGGGCGGAGGCAAGAGCCCTCGAGTGCTATCTGCCCTTTGCCATCCGCGAGGACGACCCGGCCGCCACGGCGCAGATGGTCCTGCAGGCCGCGTGCCGCGTCAAATCGGCGGATGCACGGCTCATCAACTCGCGGAAAATTCTCGTGCGCGTGGATCTGGTCTGCGAGCTGACAGGGTATGAAAACGCCAGCCAGACGGTCAAAACTCTGAAGGATGCGCCCGCGTATTTGCAGACAAAGCAGGAGAGCTATCGCTGCACGCTGCCGCGCGAGTACGCGGAAAAGCCGTTTTCCATGACCGAGGACTTGGACCTCACAGGGCAGGAGGCGGCGATGCGGACCATTGTCCAGTACTGGCTCAGCCCCATCGTGACAGACAAAAAGCTCATGGGGAACAAGGCCGTGTGCAAGGGGATGCTCTTTTTGAAGGTTTTATACCTCGCCTCCGACGGTACGCCGGAAACCTGCGTGCGGCAGATCCCATTTTCGCAGTACTGCGAGCTGCGGGGTGATTACGCGGACGATGAGTGGATCGCTGCGGTCGAGATCACAGGCAGTGAGCTCGAAGTGTCGAATACCGAAGACGAGCAGGCGAAGCTGCTTTTGTCGGTAAGCCTTCTTTTGCAGTGTACGGCGATGCAGACGACGCAGCTGACCTTGACCTCTGACGCGTACACCACGCGCGGCACGTTCGAGCCCGAGTGGAGCGAGGTGAGCCTTCCGTGTGTGCTGGACATGGCAAAGACCTCCGGCACGCTGCGCGGAAGCGTTCCCAAGCAGGCCAGAGCCGTCCTCGACAGTACGCTCTATCTCGACGCGGCGGCTGCGCAGAAGGAAGACGGCGGGGTGAAGTTCACGGTCCCGGCCAGCGTCAATATTCTGTATCTCGATGAAGAAGGGCAGCTGCAATCGGCTATCGTGCGCGATCAGGTGACGGCAAGCGTTCCGGCGGGGCCGTGCGCTTCGTGTACGGCAGCTGTCAGCGGCTTGCAGGAGGGCTTTGCCGCACCATCCGGCGGCGGGATCGATGTGCGGTACGATGTGGGCTTTTCGGTCTGCTGCCGCTGTGACGAGGCGCTGCGCACGCTCACGGGCGGTACGATCGAGGATACCGGCAGCGCGCCCGAGCAGTTCTGCGTCGTTGTCAAGACGAACCCCAAAACGCAGAGCCTGTGGGATCTTGCCAAAGCCTACCGCACGAGCGAAGCGGCCATCGCGCAGGCAAACGGCATCACGACCGGGGAGGCCGAGCAGGGAGAGCTGCTGCTCATTCCGATGTAATAAAGCGAAGCTTGGCCGCATATCCATGAATCAGCGAAACAAGGAGGCGGTAACGTGGACGAGGCAAAAATGCTTTACGATCAGATCGCAAGACGGACCGCCGGCAGCATCTACATTGGCGTTGTCGGGCCGGTGCGGACCGGAAAATCAACCTTTATCAAGCGCTTTATGGAGCAGCTCGTGCTGCCGAACGTACAAGATCCTTACCAGCGCACGCGTGCGCGAGACGAGCTGCCGCAGTCCGGTTCAGGCCGGACGATCATGACGACGGAGCCCAAATTTGTCCCCGAGCAGGCGGTGGAGATCTCGCCGGACGGAAAATCGCGGCTGAAGGTCCGGCTCATTGACTCGGTCGGCTATCTGGTCCCCGGCGCGATGGGAGCCGACGAGGAGGGGACGCCGCGCATGGTCATGACGCCGTGGTCGGCAGAAGAAATTCCCCTCGAGCAGGCCGCGGAGATCGGCACCAGAAAGGTCATGGAGGAGCACAGCAGCATCGGCATCGTCATGACGACCGACGGAAGCGTTACGGACATCCCCGCCGAGGACTATGAAGCGGCGCTTTCGCGCTCCGTTTCCGATATGCTCGCGACCGGAAAGCCCTTTGTCATTCTTGTAAACTCCGAGCACCCCGAGAGCAGCGAGGCAAAAAGCCTTGCACGGACGCTTTCCGACCGCTATCAGGTGGGAGCCCGGGCGGTGAACGCACTGACAATGGACGAAGAGCAGATCCAGAGCATCCTCATCGATCTTATGTACGAGTTCCCGGCGACGGAGCTGCGCTTTTGCCTGCCCGGCTGGGTGCGGGCGCTGCCGGAGGATAGTCCGATCAAGACCGCGCTCTTTGATGCGATGCGCAAAACGGCGCTCGAGACCGGAAAGATCGCGCAGGCCGAGACGGCGATGCACGAGGTCACGGCGTTAGACGAGGTATCGGGGCTCAGCGTCACGGACGTCGATCTGGGTAACGGAACGGTGACGGCGGAGGTGCGGCTGCCGGAGGCGCTTTTCTACGCGCTGCTGTCCGAAAAAACAGGACTCGATATTTCAGGAGAACTCGATCTCATGGAGATCCTCACGCAGCTATCGAATGAAAAGCAGGAGTATGCACGCGTGCAGAGCGCGATGGAGCAGGTCCGCGCCACAGGCTACGGCATCGTCATGCCGGATGCGTCGGAGCTGCATCTGGAAAAACCCGAGATCATCCGAAAAAACGGGACCTACGCCGTGCGGTTAAAAGCCAGCGCGCCGTCCATCCATCTCATGCGGGCGAACATTGAAACGGAGCTCAGCCCCATCGTGGGAGACGAGCAGCAGTCGAGCGAGCTCATTTCGTACTTACTGGGCGAATACGAGGCCGACACGGAAAAGCTCTGGCAGAGCAACATTTTCGGAAAATCGCTCTACGATCTGGTTACCGATGGGCTCAACACGAAAATTGCCCGGATGCCCGAGGACGCGCGGCAGAAGCTCACAAAGACGCTTTCGCGTATGATCAACGAAAACACCGGCGGGATGATCTGCATTTTGCTCTGAAAAAAGCCCTTCCGGATCTTTCCGGAAGGGCTTTTGGCGGGCTTGTCAGATGATTCTTCTGGCGCCGATGTAACGGGTGTTGTAATACGTTTCGTTCAGGGAGTTGACGCGAACGCCGGTGGACGGGGTAGAGGCGTGGACGAAGTTGCCGTTGCCGATGTACATACCGACGTGGTTTGCGTAGCTGCCGTAGCCGAAGAAGACGAGGTCGCCGACCTGGAGGTTGTCGCGCGAAACGGCCGTGCCCTGCGTCATCTGGTCGTTTGCCACGCGCTTCATGCTGTAGCCGTACTGCGTCAGGACGTAGTACATGAGGCCCGAGCAGTCGAAGCCGGTCGACGGCGACGTGCCGCCCCAGACGTAGCTGTAGCCCACGAAGCTCATGGCGAAGTTTGCAATATCGGCCGCCGCGCTGCCGGACGAGCCGCCTCCTGTCGGGCCGTTTCCTGCGCCTGCGCCGCCGGGGTCGTTTCCAAGGTAAGCGTTCGAGACGTAAGCCTTGTTGCCGTTATATGAAATTTCGAACCAGCCGTTGGAGGTTTCACCGGTGACGGTGACGGCTGTTCCGCGCTGGAGCTCGCCAATGATCTGCGCGTGCTCGTCGGTAGAGGACGGATAGCTTCTGATATTGAGCTTCGAGCCGCTGCCGATGACGACGTACATGGTCTTGTTCATCGCGGTGATGGTGAAGTTTGCGTCGGCGTCACTGACGGAGACGGTCGCGGTCGTAATATTGACGTTGTACCACTGCCGCACGTCCTTATACGCTCTTAAGAACATGACCATCGCTTCCTGCCGGCTCGAGCCGGAGGTGGGGCGAAGGTACGTGCCGGAGCCGGACTTCGTGCCCTCGACAAACGAATTGGACACGCACAGCTGCGCGGCCTCCCGCGCCCAGGAATCGATCGCACCGGAGTCTGCAAACGAGCTTAGATCCTTCGAGCGCGTCGAGGTGTAGGCAGCCGCCTGACAGAAGTTTTGGATGATCTTGAAAAATTCCTGCCGCGTGAGCGTCTGGTTCGGGCGGAACGTGCCGTCGGGATAGCCGCTGACGATGCCGTATTCATAGGCTTTGAGGATGTTGGTATCAGAGGTGTCGGAAAAATAGTCGGTGCGCTCTAATTCATCGATGACGTTTCCGGTCGCTTTTTCGAACGCCGCCACGGCCAGCTCCGACATTTCGCCGCGCGTGATCGTAGCCGTCAGATCGCCGGAGGCAAACGAGGCCGGAAGAATGCCAAGCTCCTGCATTTCCTGATAATGGGGCGCGAACCACGTGCTGTATTTTGCGCCCGCGGCCATCGTGACCGGAGACAAGCTCAGCACCAGCACGAGCGCGAGCATGAGCGCCGTCAGCTTTTTGACATTCTTCATAGCAGTTCCTCCTTGAGTTCCAATCCGACCGGGCAGTGGTCCGAGCCGAAGATCTCGTCGTAAATGGGCGCGGCCTCGATCGCGTTTTGGAGACGCCTCGAGACCAGAAAATAATCGATGCGCCAGCCCGCATTCTTCTCCCGCGCATGGAAGCGGTAGCTCCACCACGAATACGCGCCGGTGAGGTGGGGGTTTCGGTAGCGGAAGGTGTCGGTAAAGCCCGCGTCCAGCAGCTTTGTGAAGCTTTCGCGCTCTTCGTCCGAGAAGCCGGGATTGCCGCGGTTCGGGCCGGGATTTTTGAGGTCGATCTCCTGGTGCGCAACGTTTAAGTCGCCGCAGGCGACGACGGGCTTGATGCGGTCGAGCTCTACGAGCTTTTCCCGGAACGCCGTATCCCAGGAAAGCCGGTGGTCGATGCGCTTGAGCGCCTCCTGCGCGTTCGGGGTGTAGCAGTTGACAAGGTAGAACTTCTCAAATTCCAGCGTGATCATCCGGCCCTCGCGGTCAAGCTCGTCCACGCCGACGCCGTAGGTCACGGAAAGGGGCTCGTACTTTGAAAAAATTGCCGTTCCGGAATAGCCCTTTTTCTCGGCGGAGTTCCAGTATTGAAAATATCCCGGCAGATCAAGCGAAAGTTGTCCGGGCTGCAATTTTGTTTCCTGCAAGCAGAAAAAATCCGCGTGCAGCGCATCGAAATAGTCTGCAAAGCCCTTCTGCATACACGCCCGCAGGCCGTTGACGTTCCAGGAAATAAAACGCATAGTGCCACCCCTTACTATCATTCACGTCAAATTATATCAGATTATGACAACCATGGCAATGGTAAAATTGTAAACAATTCGTAACTATTTGTCATAAAATTTCTGTATGCTTGTCAGGGGACGGAAAGTGTGGTATAACTGTGGCATGATGATCAAGGTATTTCTCGCGGTGCTTGCGTGCAAGTGCTGCCGGTCGCTGATCCGTCTGCTGGGCAGAGGCGGAACCGACTTTCCCGGGCGCGTGGCGCTCAAGATCTGCCCGAATCTGCTGGGGTATCTGGCAAAGAACGTGACGACCGTGCTCGTCACGGGCACCAACGGCAAGACCACGACTTCCCGCATGATCGAGCAGTCGTGGACGGACGCTGGAATTTCTTTCTTTGCCAACAAATCCGGCGCAAACTTACTCAGCGGCGTGACGGCGGAGTTTGCGGTGCACTCGACGCTTTTCGGCAAGTGCCGGTACACGCACGCGCTCATTGAGTCCGACGAGGCGGCGTTTAAGGCCATCTCGAAATTCGTCGACGCGAAGGCCGTCGTGGTGACGAACGTGTTCCGCGACCAGCTGGACCGCTACGGCGAGGTCACGCATACGCTGGAGAACATCCGCATCGGGCTTGAGAACTCGAAAAGCGCCGTGCTGTGCGTCAACGCGGACGATTCTCTCTGCGCTTCGCTGCACGATATGCTGCCGAACCCGGTCGTGTTTTTCGGCGTCGATACGCCCATCTACACAGATCGTGTGGCTGAGCTCTCCGACGCGCCGTACTGCATCCGCTGCAAGCACGAGTACGTCTACGACTACGTGACTTACGGCCATCTGGGCGGCTACCGCTGCCCGAATTGCGGGTATCATAGACCCCAGCCGCAGGTGCACGTGACGAAGGTCCTCAAAACCGACGACGAGCACTCCGAGGTCCTTTTCGAGGAAAACGGAAAAACATACCCTGCCGACATTCATCTGCCCGGCGGATACAATATCTATAACGCCTGCGCGTGCATGGCGGCGGCAAGCGTCATGGACATTGATATGGCCGTGGCGGCCAGGTCGCTGTCCAGCTTTGCCTGCGGCTTCGGGCGCATGGAAAAATTCCAGATTGGCGGCACGGACGTGCGCATGATCCTGATCAAAAACCCCGCGGGCTGCAATCAGGTGCTGAACTTCCTCACGCAGCGCACCGAGCCCTTCGTTTTTGCCGCGTGCCTCAATGACCGGGCGCAGGACGGCAAGGACGTCAGCTGGATCTGGGACGTGGACTTTGAGCGGCTGACGGCAATGCAGGGCGTTTTGTCGGACATTTATGTTTCCGGTGTGCGGGCGGACGATATGGCGCTGCGCTTTTTGTACGCGGGCTTCCCGAAGGAGCATATTCATGTGCAGAAGGATTACGCGCAGCTGATGGAAGAGGCGACGAGCCGGAAGCTTCCGGTCTTCGTCATGCCGACGTATACCGCGATGCTGGCGCTTCGCGGCACGATCGCCAGGCGCTACGGCTACAAGGAATTCTGGCAGTAAGGGGGAAGAAGCATGGAACTGAACATCTGTCATCTTTACCCCGACATTCTGAACCTCTATGGCGACCGAGGCAACATCCTCTGCATGAAAAAGCGGCTTGAATGGCGCGGAATTGGCGCGAATGTCGACGAGGTCTCCGTCGGGCAGCGGCTGGAGGCAAAAAAGTACGATCTTCTGTTCATCGGCGGCGGTCAGGATTTTGAGCAGGAGGTTTTGCTTCCCGACCTTCGCGGAGAAAAGACGGAAGAACTTAAAGCTGCGGTCGAAGACGGTATGCCGGTGCTCGCCATCTGCGGCGGGTACCAGATGCTGGGGCAGTATTATAAGACGTGGGACGGCGTGCAGTGCGACTTTACAGGAGCCCTGGACGTCTACACCGTGGGCTCGAAGCAGCGCATGATCGGAAACTATATGTTCACCTGCGAAGAGCTCGGCTGCGAGGTCGTGGGCTTTGAGAACCACTCCGGCAAAACGTATCTCGGAGACGGCGTCAGGCCCATCGGCAAGGTGCTGGCCGGTTACGGCAACAACGGCGAGGACGGACTCGAGGGCGCACGGTACAAAAACGTCTTTGCGACCTACTCGCATGGGAGCCTGCTTCCCAAAAACCCGCAGATCGCGGACTTCATCCTGAAAACCGCGCTCGCGCGCAAATACGGCGCGATGGAATTAAAGCCCCTCGACGATTCGCTCGAGACCGCCGCGCACGTGTATATGAAAAAGCGGCTGTCTGAAAAATGAGAAGAAAATCCCTCTTCCGAAACCGGAAGAGGGATTTTTTACGGAGATTTATGGCGTATGCGTGCAGACCTCCGCGGCTTTTGCCTGTAGGCTCTTGAGGTCGCGGAAGGTGTCGGGGCGTTTGGTGATGTCTCGCAGAAGCGCGGAAGGGTGGTACATCGCGGTGAACCAGATGCCGCCCTTCTGCTCCCATGTTCCATGGTCGCGGGTGATCTTGAAATCCTCACGGATGAGCTTCATGGCGGCGATCCTGCCGAGGCAGACGATGATCTTGGGATTCAAAAGCTTCGTCTGCTTTCGAAGATAGCCGATGCACGCGTCCTGCTCGGCGCCCAAGGGGTCTCGGTTGTGCGGCGGGCGGCATTTGACGATGTTCGCGATGTAGCAGTTGTGCCGCCCGAGGTCGATGATGCGCAGCATATCGTCCAGCAGCTTTCCCGCCGGGCCGACGAACGGTTCTCCGGTCAGGTCCTCCTGTTCGCCCGGCCCTTCGCCGACGAAGAGGATCTCCGCGTCCTGCGGGCCGACGCCGAAGACGACATTGTGCCGCGTCTGGCACAAAGGACACATCGTACATTGCAGGCACATGGCCCGCAGCTCTTCCCAACCCATAGTCTCCCGCCTTTCGGATTATTTGATATCGTAGTCGTCACGGAACCGCCGCCGGTGATACTGCTTTTCCAGATCTCTTCGCCGCTTTTCCATGCGGAGCCTGCGAAGCCTTCTGCGGCGGATCTGCAGATAGACAAGGAAGATCACGAACGCCGCGATCACGCCGAGAATCAGAAACACGATCCACTTCCACCAGTTTTTCTGGATATACGCCGACGAATTGGACGCGACGGAGGAAAGCTCGGAGCGCGAAACGTCCGCGATGGCAAGAAGATCGGTCTCGTCGATGAGCTCGTTTGCGTAGTAGACCTTCGCGACGCCAAGCTTCTGCCCCTCGGAGACGGGCGCTTCGACCTCTTGCGCGTCAAGAGAAATTTCCGTGCGCAGAGAATCGGGGTTGTAGTTTGCCGGAAGCAGGAGCTTGACGTCCTTGGCCGGCGCGACGGCCACGGCCTCCGAGCCCGCGGAATTGAGAACGCTCACCTGCGCGATGGGGTACAGGGGAGACAGCGCCGTCACGTAGGAAAAGTTGTCGAAGCCGTAATCGAGCAGCTTGATGGTCTCCGGGAAGCTCTCCATCAGAAGATCGCCCGTGTCCTGAATACTCGTCTTCGCGCCGCAGAGGACCGACAAGAACCGAACGTCCCCATCCTCCGCCGTCGCGATCAGGCACCGCCCGGCCGCGCTGGTGTAGCCGGTCTTGACGCCGGTGGCGCGGGAATAGTAAAGGGAATTGCCGGTCGAATTGTAGATGAGCATATTCGTCGTTTTGAGATCGTGCTCCGGGCCGAGCGTCGACTCGGGGATGGTATACTCGGCGGTCGCGACGATCTGGCGGAAATTTTCGCTCTTGAGCGCGGCCTGCGTGATGATGGCAAGGTCGCGCGCGGTGGTGTAGTGGCTCTCGTCGTGCAGGCCGTGGGGGTTATTGAAGTGCGTGTCCTTGCAGCCGAGGGCGTAGGCGCGTTCGTTCATCATGCGCACAAAGTCCGCCACCGAGCCTGCAATGTACTCGGCCACAACATTCGCCGCATCGTTTCCGGAGCTGACCATCATGCAGTAAAGAAGGTTCTCCAATGTCATCTTTTCGCCGACCTGCAGGCCCACGACGCTGCTGTCCTGATCGAGCCCCGTGAGGGCGCTTTCGTCGACGGTGATAATGTCGGACAGGTTGCCGTTTTCGAGCGCGATGAGGCACGTCATGATCTTCGTCAGACTCGCCGGATACACGCGCACGTCCGCGTCCTGCTCGTATACCGTTCGGCCGGTATTGAGGTCGAGGAGCAGCGCCGCCTTTGCGTCAACGGAAAAATTGGGGTCCGCCGAGACAACGACCTCCTCGTTCGGTTCAGCGGCCGCTTCCTCTTCACCATTGGCGGAAGCTTCGTCAGAGGCGGCCTGCCCGGAAGAAGCATCTGCTTCCGCGCTTTCCGCGGCGGCAAGGACAGGGAGAGTCAGACAGCTGCACGCGATCAAAAGCGCCAGCAGCAAAGATAGAAGCCTTGTTTTTTTCATCAAACATCACCATTTTATTCGATCGGCATTGCCGAAGATACGCAAGTTGTGCTAAAATATTATAATAGCAAAAAGGCCGTGTGTCAATCTTACGAGGTTTGGAGGAAGCGGTATGCGCGATAAGAAACAAATGGTCCTGCTGCTGGCGCTGGCCGCGCTGACGGCGGTGTTTGCCGTGGGCTTCTTTTTGGGCAGGCGCACGATACCCTTTGAAATTTCGGCGCAGGTGCAGAGAAACGACGTCCCCGAAGAAAAGCCCGAGACCGAGCAGCCGGAGGAAACGCCGGAGACAGACGAAGCGCCAGAGATCAGCTACCCCATCGATCTCAACACGGCGACAATGGAGGAGCTGACGACGCTTCCGCGCATCGGAGAAAAGACGGCGCAGAAGATCCTCGATTACCGCGAGAAATTCGGAAAATTTTCCGCGATCGAGCAGCTGATGGACGTCGAGGGCATCGGTGAAGCGACGTTTGAGGGGTTAAAGGACATGGTAACAGTGGAGGAAACGCAATGAAAATACTGGTAGTCGACGATGAAAAGCTCCTGGTCAAGGGCATTAAGTTCAATCTCGAGAACGAGGGCTATGAGGTCGTCACAGGCGCGGACGGCATGGAGGCCGTGGAGCTGGCTGGGAGCGAAAACCCGGATTTGATCGTGCTCGACCTGATGATGCCGCGGCTCGATGGGCTCGAGGCGTGCGGAAAAATCCGGGAATTTTCGGACGTGCCGATCATTATGTTAACTGCAAAGGCCGACGATATGGATAAGCTCCTCGGCTTCGAGCACGGCGCAGATGATTATCTGACAAAGCCTTTTAACATTCTGGAGCTCAAGGCGCGGATCAAGGCCCTGCTTCGCCGCAGCGGCGCGGGAAAAAAGCAGCAGACCGCACCGGACAGCAAGCTCGTCTGCGATCATATCACGCTGGACCGCGACGCGCGGGACGCTTTTAACGACGGACACCTCGTCGATCTGACGGCCAAGGAATTTGACCTGATGGAGCTTCTGATGCGCAATCCGAACCGGGTCTATTCGCGAGAGTCCCTGCTCAACGCCATCTGGGGCTATGATACGAGCAGCGATATCCGGACCGTGGACGTGCACATCCGCCGCCTTCGCGAAAAGCTGGAGCGCAGTCCTGCCGCGCCGGAGCATATTATGACCAAGTGGGGAGTGGGCTACTATTTCAAGTTCTAAACGCCGCTTACGGCTGTTTTCCAACAGCTCGCAGCTGAGAAACGCGCTGGCGTATATGCTGATCGCGTCGCTGGCGCTGGTATTTTTGAATATTTATTCGGCAGCCAACACGCGTGAGCTCATGTTTCAGGCGAAGTACACCTCCGTGCAGGATAAGGTGCAGGTCGTCGCGTCGTCGTTTGAGACGGCCGAGAGCCTGAGCGCCGACACGGTCGATCAGGTCATTTCCGTGCTGGGCGATATCAACGTCAGCAGGCTCCTGATCACCGACGCGGAAGGGAAGGTACTGTACGACTCTTCGGCCCAGCGCAGCGCCGTGGGGCAGTATGCGCTTCTGGAGGCCGTGGCGCAGGCGCTTAGCGGCAACGACGTGTTCCACTGCGCTTATCATGCGGGCGCCTTGCAGAGCTACGCCGCCGTTCCCATCATGGCGCGGCGAAACGCCATCGGCTGCGTGTATGTGATGGATTTTGACGCGGAGCAGGGAAGGATCATCGAAAATCTCGAGCGGAACATTCTGCGCGGGTCGTGGATCCTGCTCGGCGGCATCGTTTTATGCTCGGCGGTCTTTTCGGTCGTGAGCTCGAAGCGGATGCGCAAGATCCTCCTTTCTATGCGCCTCGTGCGCGAGGGAGAATACAGCCACAAGATCCAGATGCGCGGCGACGATGAATACGCGACGCTGGCGACGGAATTCAACAAGCTCACCGACCGCTTGCAGGAATCCGAGGCGGCGCAGCGGCAGTTTGTCTCCGATGCATCGCACGAGCTCAAAACGCCGCTGGCCTCCATCAAGCTCCTGTCCGACTCCATCTTGCAGAACGACATGGACGCGGACACCATGCGAGAGTTCGTCAGTGATATTGGAAACGAGTCAGACCGCCTCACCCGCATGACGCAGAAGCTCCTGACGCTCAGCAAGGCCGACGCGCAGACCGTGTGTGAGCACGAGGTGGTCGATCTGGCCGAGACGGTGCGAAGCGTGTTCCGGATGCTCGTGCCGCTGGCAGACAAGACCGATATCGATCTGACGGCAAATCTGGACCGGGGCTGCTACGTTCTTTCAATGGAAGACGACGTGTATCAGATCATTTTCAACCTCGTCGAAAACGGCATCAAGTATAACCATCCCGGCGGCAGCGTCCATGTGACTGCGCGGCATTCGCAGGAGGAGGCTGAGCTTCTCGTCGAGGACACCGGCATGGGCATTCCGAAAGACGCGATGGAGCACATTTTTGAGCGCTTCTACCGCGTGGATAAGGCAAGATCGCGGCAGTCGGGCGGCTCCGGCCTCGGCCTTTCGATCGTGCACGAGCTGGTCGAGCGCAATCTCGGCTCGATCGAGGTCACATCGGAGGAAGGAAAGGGGACGCGCTTTACCGTGCATCTGGCGTATTTTGCGTTGGAGGACGAGGACGATGCGTAGAATGATTGCTCTTGCGTTGTTTCTGGCGCTTTTGACGGGCTGCGCGGGAAGCGTCCAGCCGGTCGGAGACGAAACGGTTTTCCTCTACTATCGAAGGCTTGACGCGCAGTCGGACGAGAGCTTTGCAAGCGAAACCGGCGCACTGGCCGAAGAGGCGACGGCGTTCGGCGCGGATGCTGACCCGGAAAAGCTTCTGGCACGGTATCTCGCGGGGCCGGAGACGGATGGGCTCGTGACGATCTTCCCGGAAGGCACAGAGTGTCTCGGCGTCAAAAAACAGGGCACGACGCTGATTTTAGATATGAACGAATTTTACGCCGCCCTATCGGGCTTTGACCGGACGCTGGCCGCGGCGGGGCTGACGCTGACGCTCACGCAGCTGTCCGGCGTGGAGGCTGTTTCCATCAAAACGCCGTCTGGCGCGCTTCTCGGGCAGGGGAACACGGCCTACCGCGCGGAGGATTTTCTCTTGCAGGATATGTCGTGGCTGTTCCCGGAGCGGACGGTGCAGCTGTATTTTGAAGGGCCGGATGGGCGGCTTCAGGCCGAAAAACGCGCGATCTCGTACCAGACGCCAAACGAGCTTCCGGAAAACACCCTCGCGGCGCTCTTACATGGACCCGAGGACGAAGAGCTAAGCGCCTGCGTGCCGGCCGGAACACAGGTTCTGGATGTGGAACTGGATGGGAAGATCTGCACGGTGGTCTTCTCCGAGGAATTTGCCGCCTGCGACACCGGCCGCGAAAGCGCCGAGCTTGCCGTTCACAGCGTCGCCGCGACGCTCTGCGGCCTGAGCGAGGTTGAAGGCGTCCGGATACGTCTGGCCAGCGGCGAAGATCTTACGTATTGCTCGATCGCCGAGACCTTAACGCCGGAACGCGCGTGGTACAACTGATTCTTTCGACTGAAATGCGCTGGATTTTCAATAAACTGCGTAGGGGTCGATGCCCACATCGACCCTTTTTCATATCTGATTTCACAAAGATAAAAAAGGACGGTACCGATTGGTACCGTCCTTTTGCGTTGGGGCGAATGATTATTTGTCGTACATTTCGACCAGCTTGAGCAGGTGCTCGTAGCGATCCTTGGCGTTGGCCTCGTTCTTTGCGAACAGAACGGTAGCACGCGCCGGGAACTCGCGGGTCAGACGGCTGTAACGGGCCTCGTTCATCAGGAACTCCTGATAGCCGCCGGCAGGCGCCTTGGAGTCGAGCGAGAACTTCTTGTCGGCAGCCGGGTTGAAGCGGAACATATTCCAGTAGCCGCAGTCGACAGCCTTCTTCATTTCCGTCTGGCAGTTCTGCATACCACCCTTGATGGAGTGCATCTCGCAGGGCGCGTAGCCGATGATGAGCGACGGGCCATGGTAAGCTTCTGCTTCCTGGATGGCCTTGAGGGTCTGGGCCGCATTGGCGCCCATGGCGACCTGTGCAACGTAGACGTAGCCGTAGCTCATTGCCATCTCTGCCAGGGACTTGGACTTGGTTTCCTTACCGGCAGCCGCGAACTG
>DJQK01000129.1:36828-37328 GCA_002437575.1 Clostridiales bacterium UBA6388
CTGTCCGCCGGTGTTGGAGTAAACCTCGGTGTCGAAGACAAAGACGTTGACGTCTTCACCGGAGGCCAGAACATGGTCCACGCCGCCGAAGCCGATGTCGTATGCCCAACCGTCGCCGCCGAAGATCCAGACGGACTTCTTGGAGAGGTAATCCTTCTTGGAGAGGATCTCTGCGCCCAGCTTGCAGGCGTCGCAATCGCAGTACTTCTCGCCCTTGGCCTTGAGCTCTGCCGCGTGCTCGGCGAACTGCGGGATCTCGGCGAGCTTGTCGACCGGCGTGACGGAAGCTTCGAGCTCTGCAACGTAAGCCTTGGTAGCGGCCTTGTTCGCTTCGCCGTCTTCCATGGTGTCGAGCCACTTCTGCGCGGCAGCCTTCAGATCGGCGTCTGCCCACTCCACAGCGATAAGCTCCTTGGTGAGGTCAGCCAGATGTGTGCGGATGGCCTTCTGCGCGACGTACATACCGTAGCCGTGCTCGGCGTTGTCCTCGAACAGGGAGT
>DJQK01000108.1 GCA_002437575.1 Clostridiales bacterium UBA6388
TCACCGGTCTTGCCGTTTTTTCCAAGCGGCTGGTTCTTTTCGGCGGGGACACGTCGGCCAGAATTTTCTCGAGCCGGAGCTACAAGAGCTGCCTGTGCAAAAAGGGCCTTTCGGAGGCCGGCGCGCCCGAGGCCATCGTCGAGGTCGTCGACCCGATGATCCTGGGCTCTCGCGTGCAGGAGGTCTGCGCGTGCAATTGCTGCGCAAGCGACACTCCGCAGATCCCGCAGGCGATTCTGGAATGCTTCGACGAAGAGCTGGTGCTCAGCGGCGAGTGCAAGCGCCTGCTTGTCACGATCGGCCAGTTCTCGATCGCGCGGCTCGAGCGTGCGACGCAGCTGCTCATTCCGACCTTTGACTACTGCATCCCCACAAAGAGCTGCCCGAACGTCTCCGGCGCGGCGGACGAAAATCCCTGCGAGGTCTTCAGCCAGATCGATTTTCCGATGGACGCGTTCTTCCCCGGCAAAAACGACACCTGCATCCCGCCGTCCGAGAGCTGCACGTCTTGCAGCCGCACCGCCGCAAAATAAGCGAAGGGAGTGCCGGTTGGCACTCCCTTTTTCCGTTATAAAATTCCGATATTCCGCAGAACCGCGCAGATTTCGCCGACTCTTGCGTCCCAGGAGCTGTTTCTGCCCGCTTCGATCCGTGCGTTCGTGCGCTCCGGCGACGTATCCTCCAACGCGGCCGCACAGGCCGCCTGGAAGCTTTCCGCGTCGTCTGCGATGTGGATGATATCTGCAAACTGCAAGACCTGATCGGGCTGGCGCGTGGAGACGATGGGCTTTCCCGTGGCCAGATACTCATAGAATTTCAGCGGGCTCACGTCCTTGCTCAATGGCCCCGCGTCAAAGAGGTTCAGACACACATCAAAATGCGCAAGGTACTTCGGAAGCTCCGCGTTCGGCTTCACGCCGAGAAAGTGCACGTTCGGCAGGGCCCGCAGGGTGCTTAGATCGACGCCCGGCTTTTCGTTTCCGATCCACACAAAGTGCCAGTCGGGCCTTGCCTTTGCAGCGGCTTCCACGTAGCCATACTCGATGCACGTCTGAAGCGCGCCCACGAAGCCGAAGATCGGGTGCGGAATATTTTTCATATCCTCGGGCACCGGCTGCGGCTTCGTTGCCTCAAAAAAGCGCTCGAAATTTGCGCCGTTCGGGATGAATTTTGTCTCGGGCTTTGCCTGCCGCAAGCGCTCTGCCAAAGACGCGGCCGTGGCAAACGTCATGTCCGTCTTCGCCGCCAGCTCCAGCTCCATCGCGTCGACCTGGGCCGGGTTCATGAGCCCGCCGTAGGCCGAGTGCCGGTCGACACAGTCGTAGACGAGACCTGAATGCGGAATGAGGTCCACGCAGTCGACCGTCACGGGAGAATACACCCATAACAGAGGCTTTTCAAAGCCGTGCTCGCGCATTTTCTCGCGCACAAATTTCGCGATCCGTTTCTGGTTCAAGCGGTTGATGGCCCGGCACTTGTAGAAAAACGGCAGCACCGGCGGCAGTCTGTATACCGTAATGTTGTCCTTCACCTTCTCTCCGGGCTGCTTCCAGGCCGTCATCAAGGGCTTCGCGCTTTTGTCGCGCAGGGGGGCGATGATCGTCGCCGAGGGGTCAAAGTATAAAATTTCCGCGTCCGGGATCCGGCTCATGACCTGCTGCTTGCGGGTCGGGATGGGATACCACGGAGACGTCGCCAGACACACGATCTGTTTCATGTTGCTTCCTCCAATAGCTTTCGCGCGATTTCCTCATTCTGCGCGGCCAGCGCACGCAGGTGCCCGACGCTGTATGCCGCCGGGTCAGAAAGCGCGCCGGAAATCAGGCCGCAGAGTTTTTCTGCCGTCACATCTTCAAAATACACGCAGTGCTTCTGGCCGATGTAGTGCATGAAGCCTGTGACCTTCGGGTCATACGACACCGCGACGAGCGGCGCGGCGACGCTTGAGGCAAAAATGAGTGCGTGCAGGCGCATGGACACAACGACGCGCATTTTTTTCATCATGCCGATGATGAGCTTTTCATCACTGGGCGCAGAGAGCATCGGGCAGTCAAAGCCGAGCGATCGCGCCACCTCCCGGCTGGGCGGCAGATCGCGGTTCGGCTCGAGCGCGAAGAAGATGGGCTGCAAGCCGCAGCGCTCCTTTGCAAATTTCGCCGCCTGCACAAAAGCGTCCTTTTTTTCTTCAAAGCCCGGCCAGTCGCGCAGGACAAACAGCGCGTAAGAGCCCGCAGGGTCAATATTATTTCCGAGCAGGAAGCCGTCCACCGCGCCGTCCGAACCGGGCGCAAGAAGCAGCGCCGGGTCTGCCGTCACGTAAACGCTCGGCTTTGTCACGCCCATGCTTTTGAGCTCTTCGGCAGAGAGATCTTCTCGCAGCGTGATGGCGTCGACATTTTTGTCGATGACGCGGGCCGAGAGCCTCCGGCAGCCGTCGCCGTTCACAGGGCCGATGCCGCAGCCGTACATTAAGACCTTGTTGCCGGTCAGCCGTGCAAGGCGGATGCTGAGCAAATAGTAGTACAGGCTTCTCGTGCTCGTCTGGTTCTGAATGAGGCTGCCGCCGCCCGATAAGTAGAGCTTCGTGCGCCGCATGACCGGCAGGAACGAAAAGGGGTTAAAGACATATACTGCGCCCACGTGGTGCGTCAGCCGCGTCGATCTCGGGTTGTGCGAGAGGACGGTGATGGGCATATCGGGGTCGATGTGCTGAAGCTGGCGCAAGATCGCCTTCAAGATCGCCTCGTCTCCGGCGTTTCCCTTGCCGTAGGCCCCGCAGATCACAACGCCGCGGCGTTTTTCCTTCTTTGCCGCGCATTGCCGGAGGATCGTCCGGTAAATGTCCAGCTGGTGCTGGACCGTCGCTTCGGCGGAGTAGACCTGCTCGGCCTTTTCGTAGAAATTTTCTCCGAGCTGGCGGCGGAAGGCGGGATTTTCGACGAGCCGCACCATAAAAGCGGCCAGCGTTTCAACGTCTCGCGGCTGGAACAACAGTCCTGTCACACCGGACTCCATCATATAGGGAATGCCGCCGACGGCAGTTGCGATGGTTGCGCAGCGCATTCTCGCGCCTTCGACAAGGGCATACGGCGAGCCCTCGGACAAAGACGTCAGCATATTGACATCGATGGCATGATAAAAGCTGTCCGTGTCCCTGACCCATCCGGCAAACGTGACGGAATGTTCGGGGCAGAGCTCTTTTGCCAAAGCCTCCAGATTCTTCCGCTCTTCGCCGTCGCCTGCGATGACGAGGCGGATGTTCGGGCATTTTTCGGCTGCCTTTGCAAAGCCGCGGATGAGCGTTGCAATGTCCTTGACGGGATTCAGCCGCGCGGCGATGCCGAAGACGACGGTGTCTTCATCGAAAGAAACGCCGATGGAGGAAAGATATTCCTCCCGCGAAAGGGCCGTTTTCTGCGGCGGGAACTCGACGCCATTGTAGATGGAAAAAAGCTTCTGCGGGTCAAAGCCGCGCGAAATAAGCAGCTGCACCATCGCGTCCGAAACGCCGATGTGATAGTCGAAAAGGCGCAGAGCCACCGTGTTGATCGTGCCGTAGGTGAGGCGGTGGAAGGGCCGGCCCAGATAGTCGAGCCGGTAATCGGAGTGCACGGTCGTGACGATGGGGATATTGATGGTGCGCTTTAAGATCGCGCCGATCATATTGGCCCGCGAGCCGTGACAGTGGACGATGTCAAAGCGCTCTTTTAGGATCATGTCGCGCAAGACCCGGATGCTGCTGCGCACGCCGGAATCCAATACGAGCGTGTCAATGCCCATCGCCCGCGCGTCGTCTGCAAACGCGCCCGCCGTAAAGCACACGAGCCGCACCGTCTGCGTCTTGCCGAGGCCGTCTAAAAGCGACAAAACGTGCGTCTTTGCCCCGCCGACGTCGCCGCCGGAGATCAAATGGATGATTTTCATACAATACTCCCAAAGGCAAAACTGCCTCTTGTTTCTTTCCGTGTTTTCGGATAAAATAGCCTATGCGCCATCTGCGCAAAACTAAAGATAGTATAATCCATTTTTACTTCAGAATCAACTCAATGGAGGTATCTATGAAAATTGTTGATGAAAAGGGCCGTCTGTTCGGCAAGATCAATCTCATTGACCTGCTGGTGATCGTTCTCGTGATCGCCATCGTGGCGGCGGTGGGCTGGAAGCTCGTGGGCAGCAAAGCCGCAGCAGCCGTCTCGGATAACCAGCGGAAACTGACGTTCACAGTCCTTTTTGAAGGCCAGCCGCGCGAGGTCGCCGAGTTTGCCGAAACGCAGGTCGGAAAGCAGCTGGTCAACAATGCCAAGCTTATTTCCGCAGAAATTACCGAAGTCTCTTCCCTGCCCTGCGCCGAAGAAACCGGCAATGACCTCTACGTCATCGTGACGGCCACGGCCACGTTCTCCGGCAACGTCTGGACCGTCGGCAGCCAGGAGGTCCGCGTGGGCTACGAGTATATCCTCAAGACGAGCGAGTTTGAGCTGACCGGCATCATTACCGGCATGGAGGCGGACAATGGCTGAGCTGCTGCGCGGCTGCTTTGTGTACCGCTGGGCGCTGGCGATCCTTGCGTGGTGCTCGCGCGCGGCAGAAGGAAGCCGGTTCCGCGCGGGCATGAAAACCGTCTGGAAGTCGAGTAAAACCGCCGCATTTTTGCGCCGCCGGGTCTCTGCGGAAACCGCGTTTCTGGATTCCAGCGGCACGGAGCGCGTTTTGACGCATCTCAACGAACGGCTTTCCTCTCATGGGCGGTGCAAAACGTGGGTCGAAAGCTCCGTCCTTTATCAAATTTACCGCGCCGTTTTTACCTGCGGCAGAAATAGCCGCATCTTCGGCTGGCTGTTCAAAGGCGGCATGACGGCCATTTTGCTCTTTGCCATCGGGCTTTACGTGCTCATCGACTATGTGCTGCGCGATCTGCTGGCCATCCCCATGGTGTCCTCCGTGTGGGACGAGGCGCTGCTCGTGTTCTGCGTCGTCTGGATCGTCTGGGAGCGCAAAAAGGCCGTGAGCCCTGTCACGCCGAAGCTGAACCCCTTAGATCTTCCCATCGCGGTGTTTCTGACGGTCTGCTTCGCGCTGTTGTGCATCGTCTGCCAGTATCCGTCGATTCAAGTTTCGGGCTTTCGCGCGACGTGCCAGTACCTTCTGTGGTTCTACATCGTCACGCGCCTCATCCGCAATGACCGCGACTGCATGACGCTGTATCTGACGCTGGTAGCGCTGGCATTCTGTTTGTCGCTGCACGGCATTTACCAGTATATCGTCAAGGCCCCGATGCCGTCGAACTGGGTGGCGCAGGCGGAGACGGCGGTCCGGACGCGTGTCTACTCGATTTTCGGAAGCCCCAACATCATGGGAGACTATATGGTGCTGTTCGTGCCGATGACGGCGGCGCTTGCCTATTACGCGCAAAAGCCGGGTCAGAAAATTTTTGCGTGGGCCGCGACATTTTGTATGTGCTTTGCGTGCCTGTTTACGATGTCGCGCGCGGCGTGGGTCGCGATGGCCGTGGCGATTTTGCTGTTCATCCTGCTTGTCGACCGGCGGCTGTTTCTGCTTCTGGCGGCGGGACTGGTGCTTCTGGTGATGATCCCGTTTGTCCGGACGCGCATCGGCTTTCTCTTCACGCAGGAATTTGTCGACGCGAACACCAACGGCGGCCGCGGCGGCCGTTGGCCGCTGGGACTGGAGCTGCTGCAAGCCTACGGCGTGTGGACCGGCGTGGGGCACGGAATGTTCGGCGGCGCGGTCGCGATGCAAAATCAGGTGCTGGACTATGTGCAGTACTTCTATCTCGACAATTACTATCTCAAAACGCTCGTCGAGACCGGCTATCTTGGTCTGGCAGGCTTTCTCATTATGCTCCTTGGCATGATCTTCGCCTCCTGCCGCAGCATTTTCCGCACGCACGAGCAGTGGGCGCAGAAAAAAAGCCGCAATTATCCGCTGGTCGTCGGTATGTTCTGCGGGCTTCTGGGCGTTCTGGTGCACTGCTTCTTTGAAAACATTTTTGAAGAGCCGTATATGATGGTCTATTTCTGGTCGATCGCGGCGATGATCGTCTATTTCGGCTTCCTGCGCAAATCTGAACAGGAGGCTTCGGCATGAAGCAGCTGATCTTATCCTACAACCTTCCGGCAAAGCATTTGGCCAAGCTCCGCATGGCGGCGATGAAGCTGGGCGTTTCTGTCCGGCCGGTCGAAAAGCGGGAGTATCTGCAAAGCCTCGGCTCGTTCGCGGGAAGCCTTGGCACATTTGAAAGCGTCTACGACGGCGAAAGCTTCCCAGAGCCGATGCTGGTGCTCTGCGGCTTTTCGCAGCCGATGGTAAACACCCTTCTGACACTTCTCAAGGCCTCGCGCCTGCCGCCGATTCCCCTCAAGGCAGTCCTGACCGAGACCAATCAAGGCTGGAACTCGCTGGAGCTGCACGACGAGCTTCAAAAAGAGCACGCGGCCATGCGGGCCGGAACATCGGCGCACGAACCCGAATGACAGAAAAACGCATCCACCGCGCGGTGGATGCGTTTTGCCGCCTTTATGCTTCTGTATCGTCCCACCACGCGGGGGTCACGTTGTCGTAATAGGGCGTCTGGCTTACCTTTTCATAGGTTTGCACCGAGCCGTCAGTCAAGATCTCATACAGTCTCTCGCCAACGATCGGAGCCGAGCGTCCATGAAGCCCTTCTGACGCTTCCGGCGTGAGCTCGCAGCGGTTTTCATCGACCCACGCATAGCGCCCACTCTCCAAAATCTTTCCGGCCAGATACCGGCAGTAGTGCCCATCTTCCTCCATCGTCAGCCGGTAGAGCGTGCCTTCCGTTTCGCACGCATATGTTCCCTTGATGTCCGGCTGCTCGGACTGCTTGCGGTTATTGATGTTCATCTGTGAAAACAGGAGGATATTCAAAACCGCTGAGGCCGCAAACAGCCAAATCCAAACTTTCGTATGCTTCATTCCGTTTCCTCCCCGGCCTGCGCGTCCTGTCCCATCGGAAGTGAAAATGCATCATAGGTGATTTTCGATACCTGATTTTGCACAAGATCCAGCTGTACCTGACCGGTGAGCGTCTGTTCGCTCGATACGCCGGAGTCCCGCGCGATGGTAAGCGGCAGCTCGAACGAGAATGTCACGGCGTCGTCATACAGCTTGTAGATCGTAAACTTCGCCTCGCCCGGCGTGATGCGGCAGTCGTTTTCCAGCGCCAGCTTGTCGTACTTAAAAGGCTCGCGGTTCGCCATCCACGTTTCGATGCAGTCCTGCGTCACATAATTGGAATAGCCGTCATAATACGCGCGGTACGAGTCCTCGTAATACGCGCTGCGCGCCTGCTCGTAGTTGTCCTTGCCTGCGCACGCCTCCATGTACGGCTGGAAGATGGTAGTATAGCGCCCCTTATCGTCCGTTGTCCAGAAGAACCGGAGCACCACCTGACATCTCGGCGCGTCCAGAAGCAGCGCCGCTGCCTCGCGCGAGGGTGTGAGATATACGTTCAGCCACGCTTTTTCCTTCCAATACATCACCCGGCAGTACCCGCCGTCCACTGCTGCTTCCAGCTGGATGTTCTCCCCATCGAGTGCCATCCCGGAAAACGCGCCATACAGCACGCCGGTTTTCAAGCCGTAGAGCCTCTCAGCAAGCGAAAGCTGCTTTTTCCAATCGTCCAGGTTCGCAGCCGGCGCCGTTTCCTCGTCGCCCCAATAAGAAAGCATCATCGCCCGTCCCTGCTCCGTATTTGCAGTCAGAACGGACGCGACCAACACATGACCGCCGCCCTCGGTGTAGGTTTTCTCTGGATCGCGCAGCGTGACACGCACCCGGTCTGGCTGCACGTCCGTGTCCCCCTCCGACAAGATCACAGAAAAGCCCGCGTCTTCAAACGCGTTGTAAACCGTTTGCTCGTCAAGCGGATAATCCGGCGGCGGGACCGCCGCCTCCTGCTCCTTCGCGCAGCCGCAAAGCAGAAGCAATGCGCAGAGCAGCAAACAAACAAGACCTCGTTTCTTCATAAAAAGCGCTCCTTTCAACAAAAAGTGTTTCTTCTAACAGGTTTTCCGGGGTGTGCGCTGGGGAAGCTCTGATTCAATCAGCGGTTGTGGATGGCGAGAGATTTTCCGTCAAGACAAGGTTTGGAAAATGGCGGAATGCTTTGTGCATTTCCC
>DJQK01000059.1:0-172 GCA_002437575.1 Clostridiales bacterium UBA6388
CTTTCCCAAACTGAAGGGCTGCGGCCCCTCAGACTCCCTTGGGGTTCTATATTTGCAGTACAGCAAAAGTCGAGAGTGCCCAGAAGTATCTGAGCGCTCTCGTTCTTTACTTTAGGCAATACCAGTTTGAAGCGTTTTGCAGAATCTCCGTGCCGAGCGGCAAACTTTCGGT
>DJQK01000059.1:234-2850 GCA_002437575.1 Clostridiales bacterium UBA6388
TTTTGCTCTGCAAAAATCCTTGTGAGGGGGCAGCTCTGGAAGTCCGAGGGGCTGCGGCCGGGTAATCGCCCATCACCTGTATGACAAGTTAAAGTTCCTGCGTTTGGATTTCACAATCTTCTGCTTCTCTTTGGGCAAAAATTTGTCGCTTGGCACAATGTTTTTTCGCGGCTGCAATTTTCTCTTGCAAAACGGCCGCGGCGGTGGTAAGCTTTCAGCATCTTGAGGAAAGGAATCGAAACCATGATGCGTGCGATGCAGCTTTGTGAACATACCGCTCGTTCTGCGCAGCGCTCCTGCGCCGGTTTCGCCTGCCATACTGCCAAGATCACCGTGGACGCCGTATCGGCGTCCATTTTTGCGTTTCCTGGCCGAATTATTTTTGTTGATCCCAATTCCAAACCGGCGGTTCGCCATCCAATGCCCCGGATCCTTTGAATCCGCGCATTCAGAAGGCCCCGCCAAAGAACCGGCGGAGCCTCTTTTTTATTGTATCGAAAGGAAGCGTTGTATATGAAAAAACGAATTCTCGGCGTCATCGGCCTCGGCCATGTGGGCGCGCACGTTGCCTACAGTCTTGCCGTTCAGGGCATCGCGGACGAGCTGGTGCTGGTCGATAAAAACGAGCAGAAGCTTCAAAGCGAGGTGCAGGATCTGCGCGACGCGGCAGCGTATCTTCCGCACCGGGTCACGGTCCGCGCGGGCGATTTTTCCGACCTCGGCGAATGCGACGTCATCGTCAACGCCGTGGGCAAGATCGAGCTCCTGCGCGAATCGCACGACCGGCTGACCGAAATGGACTTCACCATCCCCGCCGTGCGCGGTTACGCGGAAAAAATCAGAGCGTCCGGCTTTGACGGCGTGCTCATCAACATCACAAATCCCTGTGACATCGTCACGCGGGAGCTGGCTTTGGGATTAAAGCTTCCCAGAGGCCGCGTTTTCGGCACCGGCACGGGACTTGACACCTCGCGCCTCTTGAGCGCCCTTGCCCGCCAGACCGGCATCGACCACAAATCCATCACCTGCTATATGCTCGGCGAGCACGGAAACCAGCAGTTTGCGCCGTGGTCGTGCGTGAGCTTCCGCGGAATGCCGCTGGACGCGTGGGCAAAAACCGACGAGCGCTTCCGCTTTGACCGGGCTGCCCTTCAAAAAGAGTCCATCGGCGGCGGCTGGGTCACGTTCTCCGGCAAATTCTGCACCGAATACGGAATCGCGACGACTGCGGCCCGCATGGCGCACATCGTGCTGCATGACGAAAAGGCCATCATGCCGGCCAGCGCCGAGCTGTGCGGCGAGTATGGCGAAAGCGGCCTGTTTGCGGGCGTGCCGTGCGTGCTGGGCGCAAACGGCGTCGAGCAGGTCATCGAGCTTCCGCTGACGAAAGAAGAACAGGCGCAGTTCCACGCCTGCTGCGAGGGCATCCGCAAAAATATGGAACACCTGAAGAACTTGTAATTTCGCCATTTTGCTTCAAAAACGACACAGGAGGCTATGCAATATGAAAATCACTGTCACACCCAACCCCAACCTCGGAACACTTCCTCCGTCCGACAAGCTCGGCTTCGGCTCTGTCTTCACGGACCATATGTTCCTCATGGACTACACCGACAAGGACGGCTGGCACAATGCCCGCATCGTTCCCTTCGGCCCCATCTCCATGTCCCCGGCGGCCAGCGTCCTGCACTACGGCACCGAGGTCTTTGAAGGCCTGAAGGCTTACCGCCGCCCCGACGGCGAGGTGCAGCTGTTCAGGCCCTGGGAAAATGTCGCGCGTCTCAACCGTTCGTGCGACCGTCTGGGTCTTCCGCGCATTGACGAAGAAGGCGGCCTCGAGGCGATCAAAGCGCTTGTCAAGATCGACTCGCATTGGGTCCCGTCCGACCCCGGCACGTCTTTATACATCCGTCCGTTCCTGTACTCCACCGACCCGACGCTGGCGCTGCACGGCGTGCATGAGGCGACGTTCGCCATCATCCTCTCTCCGTCCGGCAGCTATTTCTCCGACGGCCTCAAGCCTGTTCCCATCATGGTCGAGACCGAGGACGTTCGTGCGGTCCGCGGCGGCACGGGCGAGGCAAAGTGCGGCGGCAACTACGCGGCGGCCAACCGCGCCGGCGACAAGGCCATCGAAAAGGGCTATTCGCAGGTCCTGTGGCTCGACGGCGTGGAGCGCAAATACGTCGAAGAGGGCGGCGGCATGAATGTCATGTTCAAGATCAATGGCACCGTCGTCACCCCGATGCTCACAGGCTCGATCCTGCGCGGCGTGACGAGAAAGTCCTGCATTGAGCTTCTCAAGAGCTGGGGCGTTCCGGTCGAAGAGCGCCTGCTAAGCGTCGACGAGCTGTTTGAAGCGGCGAAAAACGGCACGCTGGAAGAGGCGTGGTGCGTCGGCACGGCGGCGGTCGTCTCCCCGATCGGGGAGCTTGCCTGGAACGACGAGAAATTCACGATCAACCACAACCAGATCGGCGAACTGTCCCAGAAGCTCTACGACGAGCTGACCGGTATCCAGTGGGGCACGAAGCCCGATCCCTTTGGGTGGACTTGTAAAGTTTAGTTTTTTCTGGTGGAGACCACCAGTCTGTCCTTTTTCTCGACCCCACGCTT
>DJQK01000059.1:2896-23031 GCA_002437575.1 Clostridiales bacterium UBA6388
CGAGCCGCCGCGAAGAAGTTGCGAGGGGATGGCTGCGCTGCGGCGCAGCTCAACAGAGGGGCCACGGCCCCTCAGACACCCCGATCTGCCCCCTCACAAGGACTTTTGCAGAGCAAAAGTGCCTTGTGACGGCAAAAGACTCAAAACTTGCCGCTCGGCAAGAAGATCGTTGTATACGAAACAAAATCGAACGCAATCAAATACAAAAAGAGAGTGCTCACGTAACCGTAAGCACTCTCTAATTTTATTTGCACAAATAGTCGAGTACCCCAAGGATCTCAAAAGGGCCGCAGCCCTTTTGTTGAAGCTGCGCCGCAGCGCAGCCATCCCCGCAACTTCTTCTTGGCGGCTCGACACCACTCTTCTTTGCGCAGCTAAGAAGAATGGGGTCGAGAAAGGACAGTCTGGTGGCCTCCACCAGAAAACTCTGGCCCCTGGGCCACGGCCAGAAAGCTGTCCCCTGTCATTCAATTCCCTCGACGATGCTTTTCCAAACGGACGCCGTCTGTCCTGTGCTCAGGCTCAAAGAATAGCTGTACGTGCCGTCCGACCAGATAGCAAGCGTATAGGCGTCTTTTTCGCCCTTGAGCGTGACGCTGCCGCAGGAAGCCTCGATCGTTTCCTGCGCGGGATACTCGTTCCAGTCGCCGGAATTGTCCTGCGTGCCGGGACTCTGGCGGAAGCAGGCCGATTCCGGCCCGTTGGCATAGTCGATCTGCGCCATCTCGCCCCAATAGGAGGTATAGAGAATGCTCTGCGGGAAAAACGGAAGCGTCTGCACCGCTTTGACCGTGAAACCGACCGCGTCTGATAATTCCTCCCGCGACGTGACCTCCACTATGCCGTTTGCGATCATCGTCTCCGGCTCTTCTTCCTGCGAAGGCCGGGAAACCAGTCCCGGCAGCGTCAGAGCGCCCACGAGCAAAATCGCCAGACACGCGGCCAGTGCCGTGATGCGGCGAAGTTTTCCCGGAAAGGCGGTTTTTTTGGCGGGCTTTTGCAGTTCCCGCTCCACATTCTGCAAAATTCTCGCGCGCATCTGAGGCGTCAGTTCGATTTTTTCCATCGCTTCATCGTATTTCGTCAAAATCATACGCCTCCTTCAGAATCTCGCGCAGCATGGCCCGGCCCCGGTGCAGATCCGACCGGACGGTCGCCTCGCTGCGTTTGACGATTCCCGCGATCTGCTTTGTCGAGCAGCCTTCATAATAAAACAGGTGGATGGCCTCGCGGTATTTTTCCGGCAGCTCGCGGACGGCCTGCCAGACAAAGGACAGGTCTTCTCTGCCCTGCGCCGTCAGCTCCTCGTTCAGCTCGTCCGTTTTCCGCACGGCGTTGTAGCTCAGCCGGTTCTTACTGAGATTTCCGGCCACGCGCAGAAGCCACGCCTTTTCGTGTTCGCTGCTTTCAAAGCGCGGCGCGGTTTTGAGAAACTGCACGAGCGTGTCCTGCAAAACCTCCTCGGCGTCATCCATATTGTGCAGATACGAGTAGGCATAGCGCAGGATCATGTTTCCGTAACGGTCCAGTATCTCTTCGGCTCTGGCGTTTACAGCGTCGCGAGCGGCATCATTTTGCTCCTCCCGGCTCGCTGCAAACAGGCGCGTGAGCTTCTGCGCCAGATACGCGGCGGCCCGCATGGCTCCTCCCGGAAGAAATCGAGGCATCCAAAAAAACGTGGCTTCCATATTGTTTCTCCTACCGGCGGCGCAACGTGTCAGAACATACACTTTTGACACGCTGCGCCTTTTTATGATCTTACTGAATTTCGGAAACGAGCGCGGCCATATCGCTCTGGCCGAGACCGGCCGTAACATTCAGCGCGTAGCTGTAGCCGCCGTCCGTCCAGATCGCGAGATACACGAGGCCATCGTTGCCCTTCAGCGTAACGCTGACAGCGCCTGCCTCCACAGTCTGCTCTTCAGCATAGTCGTTGTTATCGCCGGAAATATCCTCCGCGCCCGGGGCCTTGCGGACATAGGCGGCGCGGTCTTCTCCGGATGCGTAGACGATCTCAAAAATGACCTCGCCGTCTTCACTGTTCATGACATGGTACGTCTTTTCGCTGACGGCGGCAATTTCGTCGGGCGCGGTGAGGTCAAAGCCCGCAAGCTGCGCGGCCTCTTCTTCGGACGCGCAATCGGTCCAGGGGTTCGGGATCTGCTGGCTGCCGGGCATCGTTTCCTCCTGCTGCGCCGGTTCCGGCTGGACGGCGGGCTCGGCGTTCTGCGCACAAGCGGCAAGACTCAGAAGCATTGCTGCGGCAGCGGTAAATACAAAAAACTTTTTCATGATCGATCTTCCTTTCGGCTGTTGTTTGTTTCGCGGCTCTCGGCCGTTTCTATCCTGTATACAGCCGAAGGGGGCGTTTTGTTGCAGCGCGGAAGAAAATTTTTTTCATTTTCTGCGTCAGGGCGCGAACCGCACCGCGGCGAACACCGCCGTTTTTCCATCGGCCTTCTGAATTGCGATACGCACGGTGTCGCCTTCCTGCTTCTGATAAACGCAAAGCGTCTCGTTTTCCAGGCACGGCGCGGCGTAGTGCGCCTCGATGGAGCGGATCGTGCCGCTGGCGATCGTTTTCGCCGAAAAGCAGTCGAGGATCACGCGGATATACGAGACGTTATTCATGTGCTGGCCGAAGTCAATATCCGTCGGGCGGACGGTATATTCGCGCACAAGCTCCTCGGGCGCAAAATCGTCGCGGAACCGGGTCGGGGCGTCGGTGATGCCTTCTTCTCCGGTAAACGGAAAATCGCGCGGGAAGCCGGACTGGCCGAAGGGCACGATCTTCTGCTCCGGGCCCAGGATCGCCCACTGCGTTCTGCCGAGCGCGACAAGCGTTTCGCCGCATTTGAGACTGTAGCTGCGGAAGCACCGGATGGATTTTTCATCGCAGGGTTCTGGCCAGGTCTTCGCCGTGAGCGTCTGCATGAGCTTTGCCCGGCCGAAAAAGTCGACGCGGCTGTGCACCGTCAGCCAGAACTCCCCGCGCTTTGCCATCGCCGCGCCGCCGACGCCGATCAATTCCGCGTGCTCGGTCGCGATGGCCTGAAAGATCGTGAACGCGCCGTAGGGTGAAAGTCCCGCCCGGGCGTCGCAGTAGTCGGGCGTCAATGTAAAATTCTTTTCCAGATATCCCTGCATGATAGCCTCCATATTCTCACCGGCAAACGTCCGGCGTTTTATAATCGCATTATACCACAGAAATCTCGTTTGGCCAGCAAAAAAGCGCCCCGCTTCAAACTGTCAAAAAAGCTGACGCTTTCTTGACAGAAGCGTGCCACTATAGAATGTGGTTTTCGCTCACAGTTTGGTCGCAATGTGCCAGCCGCTTCTTCCAATTCTCTTAAATTTTCTGAAGAAACCACCCAAATGCGCTTTTTTTGTGATATGATGGCTTCGATCGATAAGGAGATGAGACCATGAAAAAACGAAACTTCTTCTGCGCCTTGCTGGCGCTGGTTCTTTTGCTCGGGTTCAGCGTTCCGGTGCTTGCGTCGGATTTTACCGGCAAGCTCATTGCCATCACCTTTGACGACGGCCCCGGCGCGTATACGAGCACGCTTCTCGACGAGCTGGCCGCGCGGGACGTGAAGGCGACGTTCTTCGTCTCCGGCTACCGCGCCGTCAATTACCCTGAGACGTTAAAGCGCATGGTCGCGGAGGGCCATCAGCTGGCCAGCCACACGCAGAACCACGAAAACCTCAACACCCTGTCCGCCAGTAAAATCGCCAGCGAGATAAGCCAGACGCAGGCGCTCATCACCGCCGCCGGAGGCGACGATCCTGCCTACATCCGCCCGCCCTACGGAAACGCAAATCAGACCGTCCGCGCCCAGGCGACCGCGCCGCTCATCAACTGGTCGGTCGACCCCGAGGACTGGAAGTACCATAACGCGGACACCGTGTGCCGGAATATTCTCGCCGGAAGCTACGACGGGGCCATCATCCTCGTGCACGATATCTACAAGACGAGTGTAAACGGCGCGCTGGCCGCGATCGACAAGCTTCTGGCGCAGGGCTATGAATTCGTCACCGTGCGCGATCTTCTGCTGCGCCGCGGCATCACGCCGGAGAAGGGCGTCATGTATTACGACGCGAAAAACACCGGCGTGAATTTAGACGTTGACGAGGCCGGAAGCGGCTATTTTGACGAAAGCAAGCTCTCGCAGCACTGGGCCTATGACGCGCTCGCGTTCTGTCTCAGCCACGGCTATCTCGACTATGAAGAAGACGGCCGCGTCCGGCCCAACAAGCCCATCACGCGCGGCGAATTCGTGACGTGCCTTGCCAAATTCTGCGGCATCGACGAGAGCTACAAGGCCTCAAGCGATACCGGCTACCGCGATGTGGACAACGACAGTCCCCTCGCCCCTTACGTCAAATGGGCCTATGACGCCGGGCTCATGGACGGCTCGAACGGCTCGTTCCTGCCCGACGACAAGCTCACGCGCGAGCAGATGGCGACCGTCGTGGCCCGGTACTTAACGGCGCTGGGGTTAGCCAGTGCAGATGTCCAGCCGAGCGATTACAAAGACCAGCCGCGCATCTCCACCTGGGCGGTAAACGGCGTCGCGCTGTGCACGCAGGAGGGCATCTTGCAGGGCGCAAACGGTGCGTTCCTGCCCAAGGGCAAGCTCACAAGGGCGCAGCTGGCGCAGATCCTTTATCGCCTGAGCGAGATTTGACCGGCTGCCTTCTGGCCCGCCCGCAAATTAACCGCCTCCACCTTTGGTGGAGGCGGTTGTGTGGCTGCATCAGAACCTGGGCAGCGTGATCTGCTCTTTCGCGTACCGGTCGGATTCCTCCCAGCCGGGAACAGCGTCCTTGAAGCGCTGCGCAAGCGCTTTATCGTCTTCCGGATAGGCCGCGCAGATGTGCTCGTGCGAAACCGTCCCAAGCAAGAGCTTTCCGTTTCGGAAGAAACAGATATCTTCCAGAGATGGCCGCCACTTCCGTCTCGAATCCCCCCAATCATCCAGAAAAAGCCCCCGATAGTGCACCCGTAGGATTTTCTTTGTCTGTTCATGCAAAGGATAAATTCTAACGTGCAGTGGGTTTTCTTCGAGCACATAATAGCAGAACCAGTGCAGCGTATCGAATCTGTGCGCCGTAAAAGTCGCCAGCGCCCGTTCCAACGCGCCATCCTGTCCGATCCAGGGATGTCCCGTTAGAGAAAAGGTATCACAGGTATCAAAACAGACGTCCCAAAGACGGTTCAGCGCCGCCGCGCTGATCTCTTTCGGTTCATGCTCGATATCAAATGCTAAAATGTGAATTTCTCCTCCCATGCAGTCGCAAATGTTTGTCTCATTTGTCCGATTCCCCATCTCCGGATGCAACCGCAAAGCTGAGTCCTGTTTTTCCGCCCTCGCTCGTATAGTGGCTGACCGTAACATCATATGGGTATTCAAGATTCGTTTTGGGGTCGAGAAGCGTGACGTAGACCGTGTTCTTTTTCACACGCAGCACATTGTCCTTCGCGAATTCATAGCCCATGCCGGAGGCCAGCTCCATTGTGCGCTTCTGTCCGTCCGGCCCCATTGCAAATCCAACGTTCGTGTAAGTAATTGTGCCGTCATCCAAATTTGCGCGTGAACAGGAAAATCAAGTCTTCGCTGCCATCCAAATCGACATCCTGCACAACATAATCTGTGACCGCTTCTCTGTCCGCTTCCGAAAGCCAGTTCAGATACGTTTGTGTGTCAGCTTCTTTTGCACAGCCCGACAGGCACGCCATCATCTGCAAAAGCAGCAGCACTAAGACGATCTGCACATTTCTCCCGCGATTCATCCTGTACCTCCGTTTCTTTGTCCTGAAAGCCACATCGTATTGTTGTTTCCTGCAAAATGGCCGGTTTTTTGCGCATTTGCCATCGTGCGCAGAGAAAACCTTCCTTCTTGTATTGTGCCCCAGAATCCGAAAATTGTCAAGTGTTGACAGGAACACCGGCTGCATGATGCATATGCAGATCGTTCGGCTGGATTTCTGACGCAGAAGGCCCGTCGCATGAGCGGCGGGCCCCTGTCTTTTATCCTATTGGCAGTTCAAACTTATCGTACGTAATCTTTGAAACCCGTTTCTGACTTGTAATGATTTGAATCTGACCGTTGACTGTTGTCTGCGTGGCCTTGCCTTCTGCGTCTTCCACAGAAAGTTCCATCGTGAAGGAATAGGTCACAGCATCATCATACGTCTGGTAGACTGCAAATGACATCGCACCCGGCGTAATCCTGTACCCTCTGTCCATTGCGCTTCGTTCATATTTATAGGGTTCCCGCGAAAGTGTCCACGCATTCAGGCACTCATCAGTGATCAGATTCCGGAGGCTGTCATAATACGCAGAATACGCCTTTTCAATCGCTTCTGCGTCACCGCTTTCCATAATCGGCTGGAATGCGGTGAAGCGGCCTTCGAAATCTGTTGTCCAGTAACGCTTCAACACTTCCTGACAGATTTCCTCGTCCGTCATGTCCTGTGTTTGACTCGAAGCGCCCGGCATTTTCCAAATCAAGACTGCCGCAAGAATCACCAGCGCCACAGCACAAACGATTATCCACACTCTGCGTTTTTGCATATCACAACCTCCTTATTGCGTCTCAGTAGGGCTCCACCGAAAATCTGTAACCCGGTAACGAATTGCTTGCGCAATAGCCCCAGTTGATCACATTAATATAGTTCTGGATTCCCGTAACTGGTTCATACCAGTATACCTCTCCCCATTTACCAATCACAGACATTTCGCCCAAATAGTAGTCGCCTTCTGTGACCAATACCTGATAGCAGTTTTCACACTGCCAGCAGGCGCCCGAGTTAATATACAACGTGCCATCCGGCAGAATTGCACTGCCCCAGTTCTTGGGTTTCATATCATGGTACGGAAGATTGCCGCAAACGGTATTGTACTGCGGCTCTAACTCGCCATCCGGAATATCCGGAATGTTTTCCGCGAGAGCAGGAATGCAGCAAAGCAGGCAAAGAATGATTGCGAGGGACAGGCTTGTTAATTTCTTAAATATCGTATCGTTCCTTTCATAATCATTGTGTCTGTTGGGTGGATGGACGTACTATCTTCATGAAAGCGGCCGTCTTTCAGAAAGAACTTAATAATCGATATATCCGCTGATTGAAATCTCGTTTTTTCCTCTGTTCCGCACAGCGAAGTAATAGTTTCCCCGCGCAGGAACAACGATTGTTTTATCAACACTGCCATCGTTAACTGTGAAATAATAAAAATTCTGGTCTTCGTCCATCAGTCCGACGTCGACCGTTGCGGAAAACGGCGTATACGAAGCTTTGATCGTAACCTTATCATCCGCTTCCAGCGGCAGGGCCGAATTGCTTTCTTTCGTTCTGCCGGACTGAACCGTAAACGAAAAACCGCCGGTCGCACGCGCAGCGCCATCCGCAGCGACCATTACCGTAAAGCAGCTCAGCAGCGCCGCCGCCACTAAAATCAGGCAAATAACACGTTTCATTGCATAAACTCCTTTTACCATTCCAAGTCAAACCTATCAATAGAATCGTTTTGTACGTGGTCTACATCTAATTGATCAAAGGTCAGTTCTGTGCTTTCTGTTTTCTGCACCGGCCTGTTCCCAAAGAAGCACGCAGCCAGAGCGAGAAGCAAAAGCAGCGCCAGTGCTGCCAGCGCGATTGCCGCTCCTTTTTTCTTCGGGCCAGATGCCTGTTTTTGTTCTTCCGGTTCCTCCTTCTTCTCCGGCCGCAGTACTTCGTCCGCGCCGCACAGATAATCGAGCGACACGCCAAATATTTTCGCAATTGCAATCAGCGTGTCAACGTCCGGCTCTGTTTTGCCTCCCTCCCAGCGGGAGACCGCCTGCCGTGTGACGTGCAGCCGCTCGGCGAGCTCTATCTGTGCGATTCCGTTTTCTTCACGTAATTGAACCAGTCTTTCCTTAAGCATCATTCCAGTAAACTCCTAATCCCATTTTTACCGTAAAACGCCATTGGTGTAAAGCAACAACCATATTACATTCGGCGCAATCGTCGGTTGCCTTTCTATTTTACACCAAAATCGCGCATCTGCCAAGCGCGGGCCGGAACCCGGCAGCAATGGCCGCAAACCCCCGGAACTACCGGTTTCCGGAGGCATTCTCAGACTTGCGGCGGCGCCCGGGATCGGGTATACTATCGGCAGAACAGCTGCGGAGGTGCTTTATGAAAATCGATCTCGGCGTGAAGCCGTATCTTTTCCCCATGCCGGTGCTGCTCGTCGCAACATACTGTGATGATGGCTCGGTGAACGTCATGAACATGGCCTGGGGCCAGATCTGTGCGCGGAACATGGTGTCTCTCAAGATCAACGAGCGGCACAAAACGTCCGAAAATCTCAAGCAGCGCCGCGCGTTCACCCTGAGCCTCGCGGACGAGGCGCATCTGGAGGCCGCCGACTTTTTCGGCATCGTAAGCGGCAGGAAAATGCCCGATAAATTCGCCCGCAGCGGCCTGACGGCGGTCAAAAGCGAAAAGGTCGACGCGCCCATCATCCAGGAGCTCCCGCTGACGCTGGAGTGCCGCGTCGTAAAAGACGAAATGACGCCGTATGGGCACATGATCCTCGGCGAGATCGTCGGCGTGCTGGCCGAGCCCTCCGTTCTGGACGAAAGCGGAAACGTCGACCCCAAAAAGCTCCGCGCCGTCGTCTATGACCAGATGCAAAGCGGCTATTACGCCGTCGGCGAAAAGATCGGCCAGGCCTGGCGCCTTGGGGCAGGCCTGGCAAACGGAACCGACGACGAAATTCTGCTTGTGGAACCGTAGGTATCTGGACCGTACCAGCGCGAGCACCTGACGCGGCTGCATATGCAGAAGCTCGCGCAGATCAAGAAAAAATACATCGATTCCGCCGACGTCAAGAAGTACACGGTCTACTTATATTGCTCCCCGCCCCCGGCTTCGCCGGGGGCGGGGAGCAACGCAGAAAGCCCGGATGGCGCTCCATCCGGGCTTTTCTTATGTTCTTTCGCAGTAGACTGTCACGCGGCTCTGCCGTCCGTAGGTGCAGGTATAAAGCGTCAGGGCGTAGCCGCTCTCGGAGACCTTTTCGGTGTCCTCGGGATCAATAATGTCGGTTTTGGCCACGACATAGGTGTGGACTGCGCCGTCCATCGTCGTAAACGTCACGCTGTCGCCGGCCTTCATCATGCCCAAGTTTGCAAAGTGGCCGATGTAATTGTGCCCCGCAATCACAAGATCGTCGGTTTCCACGCTTCCAAACTGGCGGCAGGGGGCGAGCTTCAGCCGCTCATAATCCCAGTCGGCCATCACCGGAAGCTCCAAGCCGAGACTCGGCAGCGACAAAACGCCCAGATACTCGTACTCCCCGACCATTGCGACCGGTGCTGGCTCATTTTGCGTTTCGTCCGCGGGCGTGTCCATCGATGGCTCGGGCGAAGCGGCCTCCGGCTGCTCGAGAACGGTCGTTTCCATGTGCTGCGTCTGCGCTTTTTCGATTTCCTGCTGCAAAACGGCGGCAGTCTCTACCGCGGCGGCGCCTGCCTTCTCATCCTCCATGCGATTCGCTCCATACAGCGCCAGCGCACCGCCAATCAGCAGTGCGCCAGCCAGCACGAGCACAAGGCCCAGCTTCTTATGCATTTCCGGACTCCTTCTTCCTGCGCAGCATCGCAATGCCGACGCACAAAAGCGCAAGACCCAGAACCGCCATCACCGGCACGGGCCAGTTGAGCTGGCCGGTCTGGATGAGCTTTTCGGTGTTGCGGACGGTGAAGGTCGTGCCGTTAAAGGAATACGACACGGTATAGCCGTCGGGGACGCTGACCTCGACCACGTTCCAGTCGCGCTTTGCGCTGGCGTCGAGATCGTGCCACGAATAGTGCCAGTTGTTCCAATCGCCGAGCGTCACGGTGTCGATGAGCGTATCGCCGTCGCGCAGCTCGATGGTAACGGACGTCGGATGGTTCTTGCCGCCGACCCAGACTTTGTCGACCGCGAGATAGGTCTTTTCGGTCGGTTCGGGCTTCGGCTTGGGATCGTCGCGGTGCGAGGGCGAGGAACGGTAGTGGTTCGTGAACGCAAGATCGGTCTTCGTATCCGCCGTGTCGCCGTCTTTGCGAACCGCGATCTGATACGTCAGGCCTTCATATGCGCCGGTTTCCTCGTTTTCCTTGTTGAAAATCGTGATCTTCACGTTGTAAACCGTCGTGTCATAATTGCAGCGGGAGTAATCGCCGGAAATCTGCTTGACCTGATACAGATACTCGCCGACGCGGCTGAAGGTAATGGGGTAAAAAGCCAGCGTTTTTTCGCCAGTTCCGGTAACGTTGATTGCAAGATCGAAGTACTGCTTGCCGTCTTCGTCCGTTTTCGAATTGCTGGGCATCGGGGCCTTCTCCGAGACCGGCGTGAGTCGGAAGGCATAGGTGCGTTCCGCGGTCGACGAAATATCGCCGGTGATCTTGACCGTGACCTCCGGAGAAACATCGACAGTCTCCAAAACTGCGGCCATTGCCGGGACCATTGACACGCACAGCAGCAGCACCAAAACCAGCGCCGTGCAGGCTTTCCATGCTTTTCTCATAGGGTACCTCCCACTCAAGTTTCCGGCGTATACGGAACCATCCGCGCCAGAAGAATCGTTCTTGCATCCGTAAATTCCGTCGAGCACGTGGACATCGCGAGAATTTTCGGCTGCGCGGCCTGCCGCGTGCTTTTGACCGCGTCCGCGTGCAGGTGCAGTGCGTTTTCGCTGGCAAAATCCAGCAAACCGCTTATATCATCCCGCCACTGCCCCGGCTGGAAGATCGCGTCCTCCGAGGCCGGAACGATCAGGCAGGCAAGAATTTCGAGTTTGTAGACCTTTCCCGGCAAAATGAGCTCGCCGGTGGTGTTTTCGTTAAAAAACTGCTCGTCCTTATATAGGTCGAGATCGCCGAACATTCGGCTGTTTTCCATGTGGTGGCCGTAGAGAAGGGAGTAGCTGTCTTCAAAACGGCTGGAGTTGCCGGAGTCCAGAAAGATGCTTCCGGCGAGGGCAAAATTGCCGTAGACGTCGGTGTTGACGTAGCTGAGGTTGTCGTCCCCCTGCAAAACGGGGTAGTCGATCTGGGTGTTATCGAGCGTCACCCAGCCGCAGACGTCGCTGTTGATGTGCCGCAGCTCTGCAAAGGACGCTTCGTCCTCCGTGCCGTCTTCGCTTACGACGGGCTTGAGCTTGAGCATATCGGACTGTACGTTTTCCGCCGCGGCATAGACGCGGGAATTGTCCCAGAGCGCGTAGGCCGAGTACGCGCCGGCCAGCACGAGGCACAGCGCCGCGGCCAGCGAAACGAGACTGTTCAGAATGCGAAGAATCGTTTTTGCCATCACAGTTTTAAGCTCTGACGGGGCGGGCGCGTGTGCGCCCGCCTCGCCGGGTCAGAAAGGAAGTCTATAAGACGGGATAGTCTAAATTAGTCCTCGACGTGACGCTTGCGGGTGATCATCACGACCGCGCCGCCGAACGCGACAGCCAGAGCCAGAATGTAAGGCAGGGAGTCCAGGGTGACGCCCATGTCGATGTTGCCATCCTTGAAGTTGGTAAACACAACATTGGTCACTGCATCTGAAATGCCATTGCTATCATAGGCAGTCAGTACATTGCCTGTTGTGCCAGTCGTATTGCTGGTACTAGTTACCACAAAAGAAGTAGAGGTGTATCCTTTTTCTGTCGGGCTTTCTTCGGTTACAGACCATGCAACTCCATAAGGAATATTCGTAAACGACACAGTTGCGTCGTGCTTCAGTTCAATCTCAACCGTAGCAACTTTTCGAGTAGTGTTCGTTTCACTGTCAGTGACGTCTTTCCAATCGCTCGGAACAATATTCTTATTCTCACCATAATTGATGGTGGAGTTAACGTTCAGTCCTTCAGGCGCAACAAAGTTAACCGTAAACTTGAATGTATCCTTCGTATCAGCCAGTTTGCCGGAAACGAGCTTTTTAACATTTAACGTACCGGCAGAGTAAGTGTTGTCAATCGTGTCGGATTTTTTGCCATTCTCCTTGGTGCCGTATACGCCATTTTCGGGCTTTTCGGTATGCACAGCTGCGATACGCAGATGATTGCTCGTGGAGCCTTCCGCGTTAATTACAGTGATAACCAACAGAAGCGTATCTTCACGGCAGGTGACACCCGCGGTGGTGCTTTCAACTTCTTTTAACGTGTACTTATATGTACCAACATTCGGGAACAAATTTGCATTTGGAAGAGTAATCACAAAATTATGATAAACAACAGTGTTATCGTCATTCTTTTTTCCAGCATCGCCTTCCGCAACCGAAACCTGAGAAACTACACGATACGCGTTAGAACCAATCGTTTTGTCCCCAACCTCAGTGCCATCTGTATTTTTAGCTTTGGGCAGATCGGGAACAGTATCGTTATTATCCTTGATAACGTCATCGCCGAATTCTTTATTAGTCTGAATCAACTGGAACGTCTCAGCAGGGGACGTCATGCCAGTGTTTTCGAGTTTATATTCCTTTTTAACAGTGACAGAGGTCTGATCCCCCGGATAGGCAGGAGTGGAAGGCTCTTCAGCTGATGCAAACGCAACTGCGCTAAGACAGAACGCCATCACGAGCGCCAGCGCCAGCGCCAGAATTCGTTTCATCATTTTCATTTTCCAAATTCTCCTTTAATTCATTAGATTTTGGGATTTTCATAAATTTATAGTAAAGTGGAGGAGGGCTAGAGCCCTCTGCGGCGCAGGATGGTGATGACCTTTCCCTCCACCTGCGTCATCGCGACCGGTCCAAAGTCGCGGCTGTCTTCGGAGATGGTGCGGTAATCGCCCAGCACGAACACACAGCCCGCCGGAACCGTCAGGGGGTACGTGACCGCGTCTCTGGGGTACGTTGGATATAAGATCTCGCCGCTTTGCTGCGTGCCGTTGACATAGAGACTGCCTGCCTCGTCGATGGACACGACGTCGCCTTCGCGCGCCGCGATGCGCCCGACGCACAGTTTGCCTGCGTAGTCGTAGACGATCACGTCGTTTTTCGCGTATTCGCTTTGCAGCCGGAAGGCGATCATGAGGTCGCCGTCCTTGACCGCGGGGAACATCCCGCTGCCGGTGGCCTGCGCGAAGAGGAACACCTTGGTTACGATCAGATACCCAACCGCCGCCAGCAAAATCACCCGGCTGAAAAGGGAAAGGTAACCTTTTCTTGTCGCCAGATCGTTTCGCCGTTTGCGGATCACCTGTGCTATGGTCAAATTTTTCTTTTCTCGCATCACACTCCCTCGCTTTGGTTTTTTGCGATCAGGTTATTGTACGCCTGCGCAAGCTTGCGGTACTCGTCCTGATATTTGCTCAAAGACTGCTGGTACTGCTGCGCCTTCGCATTCGTATTTTGTACATAAGCCGCCATCAGCGCGTTATAACGGGCCCGTTCCGCAACCAGGGCTGCTTCATACAATCGGTTTAAGCCTTCGAGCTTTTTCCAGAGGTCGTCCTCGTCCACGCCGCCGAACACGGCCTTGCGGAACTTTACGGTTGTGAACCACTGCAAAAGCTCCTTTTGCTCTTCACTCAGAGCCGGGGTTTCCTCGCGGGGCGAAGCGTCCTTCGTCTCGCGGGGTTTATTCGATCTATGGCCCGGATTTTTCCTCCGTTCAGCCATCAATCAACATCACGTCTGCGCCGCTGCGCAAGGGTCAGGACAGCACCCGCCGTAACAAGGGCGAAGGCGATCAGGTAAGGCCAGGAATCCAGGAAGAGGCCCGTGTCGGGGTTTATATCCTTGAGGTTTCGGAAGGTAATGACCGTTTCATCATCTTCAGCTGAGACCGTCATGGTGTAAGAATGGTTGTCACCAGCGCTTGTCCAGTCTGTCGCGTCACCGACCTTATAGTACACATCATAGCCATTGGGATTCGTTTCGGTGATCACCAGCGTCTTGCCGGGTTCGACATTGATCACTTCTTCACCATTGTGACCAAGTTCAAACGAAACTGCATCTGCATCGCCAATCTTGTAGGTGAAGTTGAACTTCGCGTTGGGATTCGCAAGCTTGCCTTCAATGATCTTCTTCACTGTGATTTTGACAGTGCTGCGGGTGTAGGTGTTGGTGAATGCCGCCGTTGCCGTTCCGCCATCTGTCAGCGTCACAGTTTGCGTGTTGTCGTTCTTAGACGTTGTGCAGGTGTATCCTTCAACAGTGTCGACTGTCTCTGTAACAGTTGCCTGCATCGTCTGATTGCTGCCCATGCTGATATCGGAAATGTCGTATGTACCAACATTGTTAATCCAAGTCATATCCGACCCTTTTACAGTGGTATTCACGTAAGTAAATGTGAGAGAATCAGTGAATTTCTGCCGTTCTTCATTCGTCATTGTATCCCAACCATCCACATTGATGGTTTTCTGAATACGCAAAGTGGCGCTGCCCGGGTTTGCAGGAGTCGGTTCCGTAGAGAACCAGACATTGTCGATGTGGTTGCCTACAGAATATTTCGGATCTCCTTCAATCGCAGTCTTTCCTGCAACAAAGAAATAACGGGTGAGGTATTGCTCATTGGGAACCTCATAATCACCTCCGTGAACTTCCCATGGGTTGGTCACCTGCTTAAAGTTAGTTCCTTCCGCTTCGCAAGTAAAGGTATCTACCCAGCTATTGCCCACTTTGTGCTGCATCGTGTAGGTTGTAGTTGTCTTCCGAGAATTGCCATAACCTGTCGTTGTCGTAGCTCGCTCCCATCTCCAAGTATACGAAATCGTTTCTACCGTTGCACCATCATAACTACTCAAGTTGTCCAAAACCTTCTGCACCTGTGTTTGTGTCGTAATATTCTTCGCACTCTCATATGGCATGATCAGAACATACATGGTATCCGTCATTTCTTCACCAGTGCCATCGCTTTGGGGTGCTCCCACTGGATTCTTATTCATACTCCTTCCCAAATGTGATAACTGCCAATGCATGGTTGAGCTCGGAATTGTCAGCACGTCCTGATAGAGTGCGCCAGCACCCTTACCGTTGATTTCAGCGCACTGAGCGCCCGCTGCCACTCTAACAACGCCGTGCCATTGAGCCACGCTGGCTGCAGCATTGTTAGGCTTTATCAATTCGATCACGTTTTCAGAATCAGTAGTTTTCCATACAATATCTTGTCCACCGCTGGTGATGAATTCTTCTCCTTTGCTCAATACTGGCGTCTCAAAACTGCCGTTTTGCAGTGCATCATAATATGTAACTTGCGTCGTATTCGAATATTGAGAATTTTCAACCTCCACTTTGTCAATCGTAGCAACCTTCGCACGATAGTAGCAGCGTGCGCCGTCATCAATGGCAACATTGACCCAAGAGCCATCTTCCGCCACGTTGAATTCATCACCGGTTACTCTTCTGCGCGTAACAGTTTCCCAGTTAGTTCCGTCCGTGCTCTTTTCCCAAGTGTAGGTAAGTGTACGAGTCTCACCCGAAGCGCTCACTGTCAGGCGGCCGTTGGTCGTAATCGTGTCTGTAATGGTCAGTGTGCCGGTAAAGTTCGCCAGCGTCACCGGCTGATTGAGCACGCCAACCTTTTTTTCGAACGCGGTCTTTTCTTCCTCGCTGAGCGTTGCGTACCACTGGTCAAACTTCGCCGTATCAGCCAGTGCCTGCACCTGCTTGTTGAGCGCCAGAAGCTCCTCGTCCGTCCCCGTGGCCATCGCCATGATCGTGTCGTACTTTGCCCGGAACGCGGCGATTTCCTCTTCCGTCAGCGGCTCTGCCTCGGTGTTCTCGCCTTCCGTGGGCTGGGGCTCGATGACGGTGGGGTCAGTCGGGACGGTTGGCTCGGCCGGCGTGGTGGGCTCGGTCGGTGTGGTGTTTTCGCCGCCGTTTTCGGTGTTCTCGTTCTGGTTCTCCTGATTTTCGCCCGGGTTCTCGCCGGTCTGGTTCTCGTTATTTTCCGTGCCGGTGGGTTCTTCGCCCTTGTTCTCCTCGCCGCCGGTGGGGGTGTTGGCATCGGTATTGTTGGTTTCGTCCTGCTTGGGCGCTTCGGTCGAGCCGGTCTGCTCGGGCTGCTGCTCAGCGGGCTGCTGCACGTCGTCCGTCTTGGACGCTTCCGGCTGCTGCACGTCGTCCGTCTTGGACGCTTCCGGCTGCTGCGCGGCGGCGGGCTGTGCGGCCTCAAAATGGGCGTAAAGAGCCACCGTCTCGTCCTGCGTAGTCGAGACCGTTGTTCCAAATGTAAACGGCTTGTTCACGTCGTTGTCGACGAACCAGCCCTTGAAGATCTTTCCTTCCGGAGCGGCGGGGTCAGCGGGCTTCGTCAGCACACTGCCAGACAGAACCTTGTCTTCATAATATTTCGTCTCCCCGACGTAGAAGATATAGGTCACGCCAGCCGCAGCTGCCTCGACCTTCGTTTCCGTGGTCTGTTCCGCTGTTCCCTGCTCGTCCACTGCTGCCGCATATGACAATGGCAGCACGCTGCACAGCATAATCAGCGCCAGAACAAGCGCCAAAAAACGCCCTCCGGCTCCTTTCTGCCCGAAGCTCTGCTTCATAGAAAAACCTCCTGTTGCTCTATCCACCTTTGCGCCGAAACCCGCGCAAATAGAACACGATTCAATTTTGCCCATGGAAACGTTTCACAGGCCCGTGTGAAAGCAAAGAGCCGCGAAAATCACGGCGCTCTGCCATGAAAAAATCCGGATCGTCCGGCGTGCATTTCCATGGTATGTATGCCATATTGGATGCCTGTATGCATACTATAGCACGCCCGAATTTCAAAATCAACCCCATCAGCCGCATTTTTATGCTATAATTCCCAAATTTGTAGTTTTGCCCCAAAGTGCGGCTTTAATTTGTGCGTTTTGCATGAAGCAGTCTGCTAATATCGATAAAACCGTATCGTTTCCCCCTGTTTTTCTGTCAACCGCAGCGGTTTTATGTAAAATAAGTTCATCGCCCCATGCCTCACGCCCGCGGGCTTTTCGATTCCCGCGAAGCCGCAGCGCGCGCAGAGCCGGATGGCGGCGGTCAAATCCGCGTGCGTTTCGAGATAACGTCTGCCGTATCCGTGTCCGCGCGCAAACGCGTCGACAAAATATGCCGCCCCCGGAACGAGCCGTTCCGAAGGCTTTTTCGTTACGTTTCGCGAAGATACGGCAAGATCGCCTTCCAGTTTTCAACCAGCCGGTCAAATCCATACGCGGCGTTGGCAGGGCTTGTGGACGCAAGCGCAATGGCGCAAAGGCCGGTCTGCGTTTGCTGATAGCGTGCATACAGCCGAAAGGCCGTCTGGCCGTTGCAGAAGACGGCGCGGATACCGGCGGTGTTCAAAATCGCCTGAAGGTCCGTCGGCACAACGTCCCGGATGGAGCTGTCGCTCGAACCTTCGATGCGGCACGAGGCGATGACGTCCCAGAGGGCAATGCGGTTTTGCAGCAGCATCCGCTTCTTATCCTCCACGCTTCCGGGGCAGTCAACGCCCAGCACGGCGCTTACGACCTTCCAAAACCTGTTTTGCGGGTGGCCGTAGAAAAACGCGGCCTCGCGCGATTTGACCGACGGAAACGAGCCGAGGATCAGGATGCGGGAATTTTCGTCGAACACCGGCGCGATCGGGTGGCAAACGACCTGCATCACAGCCGGGCGATCAGTGCATCGACGGCCTCGTTCTTTGTCGCCCAGGAGCAGACAAAGCGCATGGCCTCGTGGGTATCGTCCACGTGGCCGAAGGCCTCAAAGGCGAAGTCCTTTTCCAGCTCTGCGATCTTTTCGCGGCTCAGAACGATGAAGACCTGGTTCGTGGGAGAATCCGCGTACAGCGTGTAGCCCTTCTCTACGGCTGCTTTTGCAATGCGCTGCGCCTGCGTGACGGCGTGACGCGCCATCTTGAGCCACAGGCCGTCTTCAAAATACGCGCCGAACTGCACGCCGAAAAGAAAGCCCTTTGCAAACATACCGCCGCGCTGCTTGATCATGCTGCGGAAGTTGGCCTTGAGATCGTTGTTCGTGAGGACGACCGCCTCGCCGAACAGCAGACCGTTTTTCGTGCCGCCGATGTAAAACGCGTCGCAGTATTTGCCGAGATCGGTGATATCGAGATCGTTTCCCTCCGCGACCAGCGCCGCGGGCAGCCTCGCGCCGTCCAGAAACAGGTACAGCCCAAATTCGCGGCACACGTCGTGAAGCGCGGAGAGCTCTTCTTTTTTGTAGATCGTGCCGAGCTCGGTGGCGTCGGAAATGTAGACCATGCCGGGCTTTACCATGTGCTCATCCGTGCCGTTTACGTGCACGCGCATGACCTCGCGCACAAACTGGGGCGTGAGCTTGCCATCCGGCGCGGGGATGGCGCAGACCTTGTGGCCGGCCGACTCAATGGCGCCTGTTTCGTGGACGTTGATGTGGCCAGTCTCTGCGGCGATCACCCCCTCCCACGGACGAAGGGCGCGGGAGATGACGATGGTGTTTGCAAGCGTGCCGCCGGTCAGAAAGTGCACGTCCGCGTCCGGACAGGCGGTGAGCTTTCGAACGGTGTCCGCGGCTCGCGCGCAGTATTTGTCCATGCTGTAGCCGCAGGTCGTGTCAAAATTGCTGCGCGAGAGCGCCTCGAGCACCTTCGGATGGGCGCCCTCGGAATAGTCGTTGCGGAAGGAAATCATAAACCCAGCTCCTTTTGTGTCATTTTTCTGTCTGTATTGTATGGCGCGGCAGGGCAAAAGTCAACTTCCCCGGAGGCCCAGCCGAAGGCTTCGTCTGAGCCAGCGGCGATCGGCTTCCGGCACGGTTCGCGTCAGCTCCAGAAACAGCAGCAGCACCGAAAAGTAAAGCCCCGCCCGCAGCACCATCGCCGGAAGAAGCCCAAAATCCGGAATGCAGCACGACGCCAGAAGCGCAGAAATCGCGCAAAATGCGGCTTTTGCGGCAAATTGCAGCCTTGGCCGGCAGCCGCAGACGAGAAAGAGCCTTCGGATGCTCAAAAGAAAATTGACCGCGTGCGTGACGTAAAACACCCCCACGTAGGCCGTCACCCCGAAGCGCGGCAGAAGGACGTACAAAAGCGCCACATCCAGAACGGAGGTCAGGACGTTGATGCGCACGCAGGCCGTCTGTTCGCCGAAGCCCTTGAGCATCCCATCCGTCATCGCGTCCATGTATAAAAGCAGCACCGCCGGAGAAAACGCCAGAAGGTACCGCCCGCAGCGTTCACTTTTGTAGATCAGCTGTCCGAGTCCTGCGGACAAAGCCCCCATCAGGCAGCCCACGCTCAGCGCGAACAGCAGCCCCATGCGAAGACACGTGCCCGTTAAGTGGCGCATCCGCGCGGTGTCGTTTGCGGCGCGGCAGCGGGCAAGCTCGGGAACGAGCAGGTCTGCCGCCGTGTATAAGATCGCCGCCGGGAACATGAGAATGGGAAAGACCATCGCGTGGATCGTCCCATACGCCGCCATCGCCGCCTCCGGTTCGCCGCCGGATCGTGCAAGGCCCCACGGGATCAAAAACTGCTCGAGCGTCGACAGGCCTGAACGAAGATACGCGCTCAGCGCCAGCGGCACACAGAGTTTTCTAAGGCGCGAAAGAAGCGCCTGATCTTTTTCCGGCATAGGAAGGCCGCGAAACGTTTTTTTCAGCATCGAAAGCTGGTATAAAAGGCTTCCCAGACACGCCGCCGCGCTTCCCAGCACCATCACGGCGCAGGCGAGCTCCGCGTCTGATCCTGCAAAGCGCAGCAAAACCGCCGTCAGCAAAAGCCCCGCCAGCCGCTCGACCGTCTCGACCTTTGCAAGCTCTTTGACCCGGTCGCAGGCCGTGAAAAAGCCCGACAAGATCGCGCACAGGCAGTTGACCGGCAGGAAAACCGCGAGAATCCGCAGAGCGCTCGCCGCGCGGATATCCCCGATCCACCGTTCGGCCGCGAAGCCGCTCAAAAGGAAAAACGCCGCGCCCACGATGCCGGAGATCACCGCGCCCACCTTGAGACAAAGCCCGACCGCCCGCCGCACGCCGGGGACGCTCCCCTTTCCGTATTCCGAAGCGCACAGATACATCGCCGTCACGCGAAGCCCCGAGAGCCCCAGCGTCATCGCAAAGCCGCCCACCGTAAAAATGAGCTGCAAAAGCCCCAGCCCCGCCGCGCCGATGGCGGCCGCGAGCCAGCGCTGAAAGA
>DJQK01000013.1:0-2846 GCA_002437575.1 Clostridiales bacterium UBA6388
TTCGGTTTTCAGGGTACATCCTGCATAGTTGGTGTTGATTGGGGTGAGGGTCCACCTGTTCCCATACCGAACACAGAAGTTAAGCTCACTTCCGCCGACAATACTTGCCGGGCGACTGGCCGGGAAGATAGGTAATGCCAACACAGAGGATCAGCGAAAGCTGGTCCTTTGATTTATCCATTGGTGCTGATTGGGACGAGGGTCCACCTGTTCCCATACCGAACACAGAAGTTAAGCTCGTTTCCGCCGACGATACTTGCCGGTTGACTGGCCGGAAAAATAGGTAGTGCCAATGCTGCAAGACCGCTTGTCAAAAGACAGGCGGTCTTTTTCTGTTCGTTTTCATGCGGATGTCTTGTTCAAACTGACGGCGCAACCGGATTGCGGGGTTTTGGCAGCGCCGCCTTTTTTAAATTCTGTCTGTATTCCTGCGAAAAACTGTCTTGCGCAGCGCGAAAGCTACCTGCCGCCGATCACATCGCCGGTTGAAAGAAGGCATCCGAAAGCCGGCGGCTGCCGAGTCTGGCAGCCGCCGGCTTCTTTAGTTGATGTTCATGGAATCAAAAATGTCGCGCGGCAGAATATCGGCCATTTCGATGAGCTCCTGTCGGAAGCCACCGGTATAGTCGAACTTGACAATTGGCGAGTGAAGCTCGGTCGTGAGCCGCTCCGGCGCCCGAAGTGTCAGAGACAACGCCGCGGAGGTGCCGCCGGAACTCGGGGCCGTCATGACGAACGTGCCGCCGTGCGCCCTTGCTGTGGCGCGGACAATAGCCAGGCCAAAGCCGCTGCCTTTCCGGAAATCCGGCTGGTATGGGCGATTTGTCATACAGGAGAAAACGTCTCTCAGCCGGCCGTCGGCAGCGCCGTCATCGTGAACCTCAATGATCGCGTAATCGTCGCTCAGCGTGAGGCTCAGACGGATATCCCCTTTTTCGCGTGTATGGCGGATGGCGTTGGAAATCAGATTATAAATGGCGCGGCCGAGACGAAGCGGGTCGATCCACGCAAACCGCATCTGCTCGGGAAGCGTCAGGCGCAGGGTGTAGCCGCAGTCGGCGCAGAGTGGCTCGGCTGTGTCATAGAGCGCTTGCAGATAGCCGCAGAGCTCCGTTTTCTCGCGCTTTACTTGCAGCTCTCCGTTAATGGCCGCGGGCGCATCCTGAATGTTGCACAAAAGGTGCATCAAACGGTAATGGCTCTGGTTGATCGCTGCAACGGACCGGTCAATCGAAGGATTCTCTATTGGCTCGAGCTGCGCGAAAAGCGGAGACGAAGCACTGAAGAGATTGGTAAGCGGATCGCGCAGAGCCTGAGCGATGGCAGTGAGTGTGCCAAGCCCGACGCTGGGAGCCTGCTTTTCCGGAAGCGCCAGATATAACGCGCCGTCTAAAAAATTCGAGCGCTTGGCCGGGAGCCGCTTCTCCTCGAGCTTCAGGAGCACGCCGCCGTCTTCGGAAGCGGTGACGATGCCGTCCGCGTCCTGCCCGGCCTCAATTCCAAAGGCGGCTGCGGCGGGGTTCACGTAAAGGATCTTTCTGTCTCGAATAAAAACGGCGGGCTGGGATACGGCGTCAAAGGCTTCAAGCTGCGCTCTTGCAGTTTCATCCATAAAAATTCCCCCTTTTGTTGTAGTTTTACCGGGGCTGCAAAATCCATCCAGTGCGGAACTGGAAAATACTTCAAACAAATCCGGCAATAGCTGTTTCTCAAATCATACCGGAAACCGTCGAAAAAAGCAAGAAAAAAGAATGTCGAAAAATGTCGAAAACAGCATTTTTCAGCGTGTTTTTCCGGACATTTTTCGACACTGATGGGAATTATTTCTGCTTTAACAGATCGCGGATCTCGGTCAGCAGGAGTTCTTCCTTCGTGGGCTCCGGCTCTTTCGGCGCGGGTTCAGGCTCGGCCGGCTTTTCGAGCTTCTGCTTTGCGGCGTTGAACGCCCGGACAACCAGGAACACGACAAACGCGACGAGAACGAAATCGAGGATGGTCGTCAGGAAGGTACCAAGGCCGATCACGACCGCTTCCTTGACGACCTCGCCAGCTTCATTCAGCACAGCGGGGCTCAGCGTAATGTTGAGCGCCGACAGGTCGATGCCGCCGATGAGGTAGCCGATCAGGGGCATGAACACATCGCCCACAAGACTCGTCGTGATCTTGCCGAAGGCCGTCGCGATGATCACGCCGATGGCCATGTCCATCACATTGCCGCGGGAAATGAATTCCTTGAACTCATTTAAGAACTTTTTCATGTATTCTTCTCTCCTTTTCATTTCCGCCGGATCTTTTCCGCCATGGCAGCGATGCTGCGGGCTCGACGTACACACGGTACGCCAGCGCGCTTGCGCCTTGTCATGACGAAAAATCGCTCGCCGGGTCTGAATTCGACAGCTGATAAACGTTACTTCGTCGGAACCAGAACCTCTTTACCGCCCATGTAAGGCTGGAGGACCTTCGGGATCGTAACGGTTCCATCTTTTTGCAGGTGGTTTTCGAGGAACGCGATGAGCATTCTGGGCGGCGCGACGCAGGTGTTGTTGAGCGTGTGGGGAAGATAGGTCTTGCCGTCTTCACCCTTGACGCGGATGCCGAGTCTTCTCGACTGCGCGTCGCCGAGGTTCGAGCAGGAGCAGACCTCAAAATACTTCTTCTGCCGCGGGCTCCAGGCTTCAATGTCGCAGGATTTGACCTTGAGGTCGGCCAGATCGCCCGAGCAGCACTCGAGCTGGCGAACAGGAATTTCGAGGTTGCGGAACAGCTCGACCGAGTAGCTCCACAGCTTGTTGTACCAGGCCATCGACTCTTCGGGTTTGCAGAGGACGATCATTTCCTGCTTTTCA
>DJQK01000013.1:2883-9477 GCA_002437575.1 Clostridiales bacterium UBA6388
CGACCTCCTTGCGGAAGCAGGGAGAATAGGACGTGAGCGTCAGGGGAAGCTGCTGCTCGGGAAGCACTTGGTCGATAAAGCGGCCGATCATCGTGTGTTCGGACGTGCCGATCAAGTAGAGGTCTTCGCCCTCGATCTTGTACATCATCGCTTCCATCTCGGGGAAGGACATGACGCCCTTGACCACATCGCCGTGCATCATGAAGGGCGGAATGACGTAGGTAAAGCCCTTCTCGTCGATCATGAAATCGCGCGCATAGGCAAGGACTGCTTCGTGCAGCCGCGCAATATCGCCCAGCAGATAGTAAAAGCCCATACCGGCCACGCGGCCCGCGGCGTCTTTATCGATGCCGTGAAAGCTCTGCATGATATCCACATGGTGCGGAATTTCAAAATCGGGAACGATGGGCTCGCCGAAGCGCTCGACCTCGACGTTGCAGCTGTCGTCCGGGCCGATGGGGACCGACGGATCGATGATGTTCGGGATCACGTACATGATCTCGCGGATGCGCGCGTCCATCTGCGCGATCGCACCGTCGAGCTCGGCCCGGCGATCGTCGTCTGCTTTGACGGCGGCGTTGTTCTGGTCGATCTGTGCCTGAAGCTCGAGCTTTTTGGCCTCGTCTTCACACTTTTTGAGCTGGCCGTACAAAGGGCCGTTGGCTTTGGAGAGCTTGTTGCGCGCGGCCTTCAGATTTTCGACTTCCGCGATCGCGATGCGGCGCTTCTGGTCGAGCTCCACGACCTCATCTACCAGCGGAAGCTTTTCGTCCTGGAACTTCTTGCGGATGTTTTCCTTGACGGCATCCGGATTTTCCCGTAAAAATTTGATATCGATCATATGCTATATCCCCTTTTACTGCTCCTGAAGCGTTTCGTAAACCGCCAGCGCGTCTTCGGACAGGCAGTCCTTATAGCGCTCCACGGTCTCCATTGCCCGGGAGAATGTGACGTTTCCTTCGTGCGTAGCGCATTCCAGCGCGGTCAAAAGCGCGTCGTATGCCTGCCGCGTGTGCTCCAGATCCAGCTCTTTTTCGCGCAGCGTCTTCTGTGCGTCAGACTCCTCTTCCTGCGACGATTGCAGAAGCTGCTCGTTTTGCGCGGTCTGTTCGTCGAGCTGTTTTTGCGTGTCCTCGAGCTGGGTTTCCAGCGTCTGCTTTTCGTCCTGTAACATCCGGTTCTGCTCCTGAAGCTTCACGGCGTTGTCAAGCGCGCTCGTCGACGCGGCGCTGAGCTCTGAGATCGTGCTCTTGGAGCTGTGCGTCTGCAAGATGAGCGACAGCAGCACCAGCAAAAACGCCACGGCAAACAGGATCGCCATGTACCGCAGAAGCGCGGCCTTGCGTGCGTCGCTCAAGGGTGCGGGCGGCTGCGGCGCGGGATTGGTTTTCTTTTCTTCGTCCATTACGGCTGCTCCTTTCCGAGGGCCCGGGCCAGCGCCTCATAAAGCCGCTGCAGGTCCTCCTGCCCGTAATATTCCAGTTCAATTTTGCCCTTGCGCTTGCCGGAGACGATCCTGACCCCGCGGCCAAGACGGCGCGAGAGCGTTTTTTCGCATTCGGCAAGGTAGTCGACCTCGACGGGCTTCGGCTCCGGGGCCTTGACGGCCTTTGAGAGCTTTTTGCACATTGCCTCCGTCTGCCGGACGGAAAGCTGCAAATTGATAATTTTCTGCGCAACGGCCAGCTGCTGGCGCGTATCTTTGAGGGATAACAGCGCCCGCGCGTGTCCGGCGGTGAGCTTTCCTTCTTCCACAAGGGAAACCAGCTCTTCCGGCAGGCTCAGTAAACGCATCGCGTTTGCAACGGCGGGTCGGGATTTGCTGACCCGGTCTGCTACCTGCTCCTGCGTCAGGCCATATTCTCCGATCAGCTGCTGATAGCCCCGCGCTTCTTCGATGGGCGTTAAGTCTGAGCGCTGGAGGTTTTCAATGAGCGCCAGCTCCATTGCCTTTTTGTCGTCCGCCTCGATGACGACGACGGGCACCTCGCGAAGCCCCGCGAGTCTTGCCGCCCGCCAGCGGCGTTCACCGGCGATGATCTGATAGTATCCCGAGTCCAGAAGCCTTACGGTCAGCGGCTGGATGACGCCGTGCTGCCGGATGGAATCGGCCAGAGCGGAGAGCTCTTCCTCGTCAAAATTCCTGCGCGGCTGGAGCCGGTTCGGCTCGATTTTCTGAAGCGGCAGCAGAAGCGGGCTCTGCTGCGGCGCAGACTGCATGGCGCTTTCGCCGAGCAGCGCACCGAGTCCCTTTCCAAGACCTTTGTTGGAAGCCATACTCAAGCTCCTTTCGTGAGAATTTCCTGTGTCAGCGCGTCATACGCGTTCGCGCCCCGGCTGAACCGGTCGTAAGCGAAGATCGGAAGACCGTGGCTCGGCGCTTCGGAAAGACGGACGTTTCGCGGAATGACCGCGGCAAAGACCTTGCCGGGGAAATGGCGGCGCACCTCCTCTGCGACCTGCGCGGAGAAATTCGTCCGGCCGTCGTACATGGTCAGAAGCACGCCGAAAATGCCGAGCGTCGGGTTTAATTTCCGTTTGACGGCGCGAAGCGTCATCATAAGATCCGACAGTCCTTCGAGCGCGTAATACTCGCACTGCACGGGGATCAGAATTTCGTCTGCCGCACAAAGCGCGTTGAGCGTCAGAAGCTCCAATGACGGCGGGCAGTCGATGAAAATGTAGTCGTATTGACCCCGCAGCGGCTCTAACGCGTCGCGCAGGCAGTATTCCCGCCGCTCGAGTCCCACCATTTCCACGCCCGCGCCCGAAAGCGCCGCGCCGGAGGCAAGAAGATCGGAAAACTCGGTGTGGATGATCGCGTTTTCCGCGCTCTCGCCGCCGATGACGATATCGTAGGTGGACACGGCGACTTCGTTTTTGTCCACCCCGAGTCCGGAGGTCGCGTTGGCCTGCGGGTCAAAGTCGCAAAGAAGCGTCCGTTTGCCCGCCTTACAGAGCCCTGCCGCCAGATTGACCGCCGTCGTCGTTTTTCCGACGCCGCCCTTCTGGTTGACCAGAGCGATGATACGTCCCATTGCCGCGCCTCCTTTTTGCGCCGGCACTTCGCCGGCCTATACATTAAAATTCAGTTTCTATTATAGTCTGCGCCTTGCCGAAATGCAACAGAAAAAAGCGCTTGGGGCAAACCGGAAAACCCGCCGCTTTCCCGGAAAAACCGTCTTGATGCAGCCGCTTTTCTGTGGTAAAGTAGTGCAAACCTGCAAATACTGCATCAGGAGGATGTGCATATGCTCCCGACCCTTCCGCCCGCGTGGAGAAGCCTTTTGGCTGACGAGCTGCAAAAGCCGTATTATCAGGAATTGTCGCGCCGTCTGGCGCTGGCCTATGAGACCGAAACGATCTATCCGGCGGAAGAAGACCTCTTTTCCGCGTTTAATTTGACCGCGCCGGAGAATATCCGCGTTGTGATTTTGGGGCAGGACCCATACCACGAGCCCGGCCAGGCCAACGGTCTTGCCTTTTCGGTGCAAGAAGGGGTGAGATTGCCGCCGTCGCTTCAGAATATCTATAAGGAATTGGAAGCGGATATCGGCATCGCGCCGGCTCAAAACGGCGATCTGACGCCCTGGGCAAAGCAGGGCGTGTTCCTGCTCAACACCGTTTTGTCCGTGCAGGCGCATAAGGCGAACTCTCACAAGGACTTCGGCTGGCAGCGCTTTACAGACGCCGTGATCGCCTCGCTCCGTTCGCTGCCGCAGCCCATTGCCTTTGTGCTCTGGGGCGCGCAGGCGCAGAAAAAGGCGGCGGCCATCGAAAAAAGTCCGTATCCGCGCAAGATCATCGCCTCCGCGCACCCGAGCCCCCTGAGCGCCTACCGCGGCTTTTTCGGCAGCCGGCCCTTTTCTCAGGTGAACGATTTCCTGCTTTCTTGCGGGATTGACGCGATCGATTGGAAAATTCCCGAACTTGCACAAAAGAACACCCCTTTGGGATAGAAATTTTTTCGCATAAATTCTTCATTTTTTCCGGATTTTCCTGTTGAAATTTCCGCTCTATTGTCATAGAATATTTGAAGTTGGTTTTGTGCGGAAGGAGCGTGGGCTTATGCTGCATATCGTGCTGGTCGAACCGGAAATTCCGGCCAATACCGGCAACATTGCGCGCACCTGCGCGGCCACCGGAAGCGTGCTGCACCTCATCCGCCCGCTGGGCTTTGACATTTCCGACAAGGCGGTCAAACGCGCGGGCCTTGACTACTGGCACTTGGTCGACGTGCGGGATTACGAAAACCTCGACGACTTTTTCGCAAAAAACGACGTACAGCATATGCGCCTGTTCTCCACCAAAGCGCCGAAGCGCTACGACGAGGCCGATTACCCCGACGGCACGTTCCTGTTCTTCGGAAAAGAGACGAAGGGCCTGCCGGAGGAATTTCTCGCCGCGCACTTCGACAGCTGCGTGCGCATTCCCATCCGGGCCGAGGCCAGAAGTCTGAATCTCGGAAATTCCGCGGCCATCGGCGTGTTTGAGGCGCTGCGGCAGCAGGGCTTCCCGCATTTGCAGGCGCAGGGGAAAATGGTCAACTGGTAAGCTGCGGGCGCTCGCCCGTGAAAGGTTTTGGGTGTGCAGACACGGTGCTGCCGCCCCGGTATTCAGGCAACAAGGAGGAATCTCGATGAATTACAACAAGAAATCCGTGGAAGACATTGACGTCAGCGGAAAGCGCGTTCTGTGCCGCTGCGACTTTAACGTCCCCACCAAAGACGGCAAGATCACCAGCGACAAGCGCATTGTCGCGGCGCTGCCGACGATCGAATATCTTGTCAAGCATGGTGCGCGCGTCATTCTCTGCTCGCACATGGGCAAGCCCAAGAACGGCCCCGATCCCGCGTTCTCGCTGCAGGTCGTGGCAGACCGCTTGTCTGAGCTTCTGGGCCAGCCTGTGAAGATGGCGAAGGACGTCGTGGGAGAAAGCGCACAGTCTCTGGCCGCTTCTCTCAAAGACGGCGAGGTCATGCTGCTCGAGAATACCCGCTTTGAAAAGGGCGAGACGAAAAACGATCCGGAGCTTTCCAAAAAGCTTGCGTCTCTTGCCGATATCTTCGTCAACGACGCCTTTGGCACCGCGCACCGCGCCCACGCCTCCACAGCTGGCGTCGCCGAATATCTGCCGGCCGTCTGCGGCTTCCTCGTGCAGAAGGAAGTTTCCATCATGGGCAAGGCGCTGGCCGACCCCGAGCGCCCATTCGTCGCGATCCTGGGCGGCGCGAAGGTCTCCGATAAGCTGAACGTCATCAACAACCTGCTGGAAAAGGTCGACACGCTCATCATCGGCGGCGGCATGGCCTACACCTTCCTCGCGGCCAAGGGCTACGGCATCGGCAAGTCCCTGTTTGACGCCGAAAAGGTCGATTACTGCAAGGACATGATGAAAAAGGCCGAGGAAAAGGGCGTCAAGCTCCTGCTTCCGATCGACACCGTTGTAGCAAGCGATTTCCCGAATCCGATCGACGCACCGATCGATGTCAAGACCGTTTCCGTTTCCGAAATTCCTTCTGACATGGAAGGCATGGACATCGGCGAAAAGACGCGCGAGCTCTTTGCAGACGCCATCAAGAGCGCCAAGACCGTCGTCTGGAACGGCCCCATGGGCGTGTTTGAAAACCCGATCCTCGCCAAGGGCACCATCGCCGTGGCGCAGGCGCTGGCCGATTCGAGCGCCATCACCATCGTTGGCGGCGGCGACTCCGCGGCTGCCTGCGAGCAGCTGGGCTTTGCCGACAAGATCACCCACATCTCCACCGGCGGCGGCGCTTCGCTGGAGTTCCTCGAAGGACTGGAGCTGCCCGGTATTGCGTGCCTTCAGGACAAATAAGAGAAGTTACTGCCGGCTGCGCAAACATTTTGCAGGGTCGATTGAGCACATCGCCCCATGCAGGATCACCGGCTGCCATCGTGGGCCGATGTGGGCATCGGCCCCTACGCAGATCAAGAGACGTCGCACACCCTTTGTAGGGGCGGACGCCCCTGTCCGCCCGCGTAAAACGGAAATTATAAATAGAATTGAGATAAATAGGAGACTGACACTATGAATCGTAAGTATCGTAAGACTGTCATCGCCGGCAACTGGAAGATGAACAAGACCCCATCCGAGACCAAGGAGTTCATGACCGAGTTCAAGACCATCATGCCCAAGGGCCGTTGGTGCGACGTGGCGCTGTGCGTTCCCGCCGTCTGCATCCCCGCAGCCGTTCGCGCCATGCGCGAGACCAGAGTGGGCATCGGCGCAGAAAACTGCAACGCCAACGCCTCCGGCGCCTACACCGGCGAGATCGCGGCCAATATGCTCGTGGACGCGGGCTGTAAGTACGTCATTCTCGGCCACTCTGAGCGCCGCGCCATGGGCGAGACGAACGAAGATGTGAACGCGAAGGTCCTCACGGCGCTGGAAAACGGTCTCGTGCCCATCATGTGCGTCGGCGAAAGCCTCGAGCAGCGCGAGCAGGGCATCACCGAAGAGTGGATCACCATGCAGATCAAGAGCGGCCTGCACGGCGTCGGCGAAGATAAGATCCGCAAGATGATCATTGCCTACGAGCCCATCTGGGCCATCGGCACCGGCAAGACCGC
>DJQK01000013.1:9611-14864 GCA_002437575.1 Clostridiales bacterium UBA6388
ACGGCGGCCTCATCGGCGGCGCGTCCCTTGTTCCCGAGAAGTTTGTAAAGATCATCGAGGCGGCGAATCAGCCGACGATCTAATTCGACCCCACGCTTCTTATCTGCGAAAAGAAGCGCGGTGTCGAGCCGCCGCGAAGAAATTGCTTGGGAGGGGCTGCGCTGCGGCGCAGCTCCAACAAAAGGGCCGCGGCCCTTTTGAAAACCTTGGAGTTCTCGAATAGAAGTGCAGACAAAATCAGAGAGTGCTTACGGTTACGTAGGCACTCTCTTTCTGTTTTGCGATTGCGGCGGATTTTGTTCCGTCTTCAACGATCTTCCTGCCGAGCAGCAAATTTTCGGTCTTTTGCCGTCACAAGGCACTTTTGCTCTGCAAAAGTCCTTGTGAGGGGATCTGCGTCGGTGTGAGGGGAGTCGCGCTGCACCACCGAAGCCCCAGCGAAGAGAAATTTCCAGAGGAAATTTGCTCTTCGCCGGAACAAGACCGAAAGTCTGCTGCTCGGCACCGAGATTGTGCAAAACACTTCAAACCGGAACTGCGTCAGAGAAAGAACGAGAGTGCTCAGATACTTCTGGGCACTCCCGACTTTTACTGCATCACAAATATAGAACTCCAGAGGAGTCTGAGGGGCCGCGGCCCTTCAGTTTGGGAAAGCGTCCAGAGAAAACCCTTCCGAAGGGTTTTCTTTGGCGTTTTCTTTCTTTTGCAAAGCGTTTTCTTTCTTGCACGAGCAAGAAAGAAAATGCGTTAGGACCAGCTGGCGGCCACCGCCAGCAATAAAATGGCCCTCTGGGCCACGCGCAGGAAGCTGCCCTATAAAACCTCAGTCAGGTTTTGACTCCTTCTCGGGATCGGGAAACCACGTAAACATCCGTGGATTATTCTCCACCTCGCTGGGGTCCAGCCCCTTCGCCTCGCACCAGCGGAAAAACGCCTTGTTGAGGAACGAATTGAGGTTCTGCATCGCGCTGTAGAGATTGATCTCGTCGTTTCCGACGAATAAAATCGTGTTGATGCCGCCGCGGGTCATGAGGCTTCTCTGGCCGCGAATGTCGGCGTAGCGGTACTCTTTTTTGCCGCCGCGCAGCGTTTTATACAAAAAACCGTCTTCTCCATAGTAAATTGCGACGGAAAAGAACGTAAACAGCAAAAACGCGCCCATCAGCATCGCACCCAAGCAGCAGACGGTGAGCAGCGTGTCGCCCTCCTCCGGCATCCAGAATAAAAGCGCCATCAGCGGGAATACCAGAAGCAGAACGCCAAAAACGGCGCTCTTGCGCGGGGGCCGGACGACGGTTTTGCTTTTTTCCAGCTCGTGCTTCGGAAAGAGCTTTTGCAGCAGCTTGTCGATCAGAAAGCAGAGAAGGAACACGACGCCGCAGAAAAGCGCCAGGAAGACGTATTTCATCCGTCCTCCTCCACATCGGCAGACAAAACCGCGTCTACCGGGATATCATAGTCGTCGGTATCGAGGTGCGCGAACATCTGGAAGCCGTAGCACAGCGCAAGCGTCGGATGCCCCGGGTGCGCGGCGAGAAATTTGTCATAGAAGCCGCCGCCGTAACCGCAGCGGTGCCCTTCGGGGTCAAAAGCAAGACCGGGCATCAGGACCAGCGCGGTTTCATCGTCAGCAATGGGCCCGTCCGCGATGGGCTCGGGGATGTTATAAGCGCCGGGCGCGACGGCTGACAGATCGTCCAGCCACAAAAACTTCATCGTATCGCCGTACACCTTCGGCACGGCCACGCGCTTGCCGTCCTTCTGCGCCTGCAAAAGCATCGGCACGGTGCGAACCTCCTGATTGTACGGAAGATACCCGTAGATGCTTTTTGCCTGCTTGTAGAGCGGGTGCGCGCGGAAAAGCGCACCGAGCTTTTTGCTGCAAGCGTCGATCTGTGCGTTGGTCATGGCGCGTTTTTTCGCGCGGATCTGGGCGCGGAGTTCTTTTTTATCCATGGAAACGCCTCCTGTTTTGAACTTTGGCAGAATGCTTCTGCTGCTATTTTAGTACAAGAGACGCTTTTCGTCAATGCGGCAATGCGTTGCGCATTTTGTAAAATTGTGCTATATTATGGTTGGAGTACGCGGAAAAAACATACGCCCTGGTGAGACAGGGAGCGAATCCCGAGACAAAGGAGAAGTATTCATGGAAGAACAAACGAAGATCCGGCGAAGGCCGGGCAAAGGGCTGCTGTGGATCCTTGCCGTCGCGGCGGCCGCCGCAGTAGCTGCCGCCGCAGTTTTTGTTGTGCGGACACACTGGGAGCAAAAGCCGGAAGAAGCGGTCGTCACGGTCTCCACGTTGGAGAAGATCGTCCATGTCAGCAAGCTTTCCACATTCACCGCGGTCTATAACGGCGTCGCGGAAGTCAAAAACGAAGACAAGCCCGAGCAGACCGACTATTACGTTTCCTATGCCGCGCGGGTCGATGCGGGCATCGATTTTCAGCAGGTCGCAGTTTCCATAGATCCCAACGAAAAGGTGGTCACGTTGGATATGCCGGAGGTCCAGATCACAGACGTCAATGTCGATATTGCGTCGATGGACTTTATGTTTCTCAACGACAAAGCGAACACCACGGCCGTTACGCAAACGGCATATAAGGCCTGCGAGACGGATGTGGAGCGGGAGAGCGAAGCGCAGGGCGAAATTCTGGATCTGGCAAGGCAAAATGCCGAGAATGTGCTGACAGCACTGGCGTCTCCGCTGCTTGAACAGATGGACGCGCAATACACGCTGGTCGTGGAATGAAGGAGGCACTGCGATGAAAAGAATCCTCATGCTGATCCTGAGCGCTGCGCTGCTGCTTTCGTGCACGGCCTGCGGCGTACAGAGCAAAGAAGAACCGGTCGCCATGGAGCCGAAGGTCTCGCAGATGAAAGCGATCTGCGAACTGGCCGTCATGGACTGCTATTATCATACTGTCGCGAAATACTATGAAAAAGATGCGGTAAAGGGCTTTCTGGGGATCGGAAAGAAAGACAAGCACTTCTGGATCGAATACAGCGGGATCGTCAGGCTGGGCGTGGATGTGTCGCTGGTAAGCGTCGAGGTGTCGGGCACGCAGGTTACGATCACGCTCCCGGAAGCAAAGGTGCTGGGCTGCAAGGTAGACTCCGCGTCTTTGACCGAAGCGTCCTTCATCGTGGATAAACGCTCTGCGGACATTGATGCTTCCGATGAGGTCAAGGCGTTCGAACAGGCGCAGAGCCAGCTGGAGCAAACGGCGGCCGGCGATCGGACGCTTCTTTCAAGCGCGCAGCAACGGGCACAGACGCTGCTGGAGGAGTACATAACCAATATCGCAAACGCCGCAGAAAAGCAATATGCGATCCGATGGGTCTATGTGGATGCAAACGGAGATCCGCGCGGCGCACAGAGCCCGGACGCTGCGCCTGCGGACAAAACGGAAGCGGCCGGGGCGTAAGTCCGGAACAAACGCACAAAGAAACGGCAGGCAGAACGGTACACCTGCCGTTTTTTGCGTGCGGTCAATGCGGGAAACGGTTATAATACGCGCCGGGCGCCAGCTTGACATTGGTCAGGGCGGCGAGCTCTGAGACGGTGCAGAATTCATAGCCGCGCTCGCGCATCGTGTCGATAAAAGACAGCGCGGCCGCAACGGACGCCTCCGACAGATCGTGCATCAGGACGATATCGCCTGCGTCTGTGTGGGAAAGCAGATACGAAAGCACGTTTTCGCGCTGCGCCTTGTCCCAGTCGTGCGGGTCGACCGACCAGAAGATGACGGATAGTCCGAGCGCCTTTGCCGCGTCCAGCAGATCCTGCGAATACAGCCCGCCCGGCGGCCGGAACAGGACCGGCGTCACCCCGGACGCTTCGGTGACGGCTAGGCGGTTTTCCAGAAGATCGTCGAGCGCCTCGTCTTTTGTCATGTGCTGCATATAATCGTGCCGGTTCGAATGAAGCCCCAGCTCGTGTCCCTCTTCTGCCATGCGCTGCACGAGCGCCGGATACTGCGCCGCGCGGTAGCCGCAGAGAAAAAACGTCGCCTTCACGCCGCGCGAGGATAAGCCATCGAGAAGCGCCCCGGTAATTTCGCCCGAGGGCCCATCGTCAAAGGTCAGGGCAATGCAGCCCTGCTGCTCTTTTGTACTGCCCGCCTGCGCGTCCGTGACGCCGAAGACCAGCAGCGCCAGCGCCAGCGCAACCGCCGCCAGAAGCTTTTTCAAAACAGCCGCCCCTTTCCACCGAAAAATCGATAGTAGTATGCGCAAAACGTGCGCGGATATTTGACGCGGCGGGAAAAATAGAGTATGATGTACCTGTAAAACTTTGCCCCGGAAAAAGGGGCGTATGCGAGGAAACTATGCTGGAAAAATTACGACTTGTCGAAGAACGGTATATGGAAATGGCCGAGCGGGCCGGACAGCCGGACTTTTTTGCGGACCCGAAGGCGGCGTCGAAGCTTCTGCGCGAACAGAAAAAGCTGGAGCCTGTTGTGACCGCGTACCGGGCCTACTGCAAAACGAAAAAAGAGGCGGACGAGCTGCGCGAAATGCTGGACGCGGGCGGTCTGGACCCGGATATGAAGGAGCTTTGCCAGGAGGAATACACAGACTGCAAAAAGAAGCTCGAAAGTCTGGAGCAGGAGCTCAAAATCCTGCTTCTGCCGCGCGACCCGAACGACGACAAGAGCGTCATTGTGGAAATTCGCGGTGGCGTCGGCGGCGAGGAGAGTGCGCTTTTTGCGCACAGCCTGTACCGGATGTATACCATGTACGCGCAGTCGAAGGGCTGGAAGGTGACGCTTCTTAACTACAACGAGACAGAGCTCGGCGGCGTGAAGGAAGCGGATTTCGAAATTGACGGCGACGGCGCGTACTCGAGGCTCAAATTTGAGTCCGGCGTCCACCGCGTGCAGCGCGTGCCCGAAACCGAGTCCGGCGGCCGCGTCCACACCTCGACGGCCACGGTCGCGGTGCTTCCTGAAATGGAGGAAGCCGAGGTCGATATCCGTCCCGAGGACATTGAAATGCAGGTTTTCCGCTCGTCCGGCGCGGGCGGCCAGCACATCAACAAAACGTCCTCTGCCGTGCGCCTGATCCACAAGCCCTCCGGCATCGTCGTTTCGTGTCAGGAGGAACGTTCGCAGGTGCAGAACCGCGAAAAATGTATGCAGATGCTCGCGTCCAAATTATATGAGATCGAGCAGGAGCGCATCAACTCTGCCGTGACGTCGGAGCGACGCAGCCAGGTCGGCACCGGTATGCGCAACGAGCGCATCCGCA
>DJQK01000013.1:14911-17175 GCA_002437575.1 Clostridiales bacterium UBA6388
CACCGCATCGGCCTGACGCTCTACAAGATCGATTCCATCATGGACGGCAATCTGGACGAGCTCATCGACGCGCTCGTCACCGCCGATCAGGCCCAGAAGCTGCAATCGAGCCAGACAGAGGACTGATCGTCCAAAGATCCGCGCTGTTTTGTCGACGCCTCGTAGGGGCCGATGCCTACATCGGCCCTTGAGAACCAGCAAATTCGCCGCAGTTTTTCGCGTTTCGGTTCTGCCATCTGCCGGGCCGATGAAGGGCATCGGCCCCTACGAGATGCTTTCCACATAGAAGTCTTTTTACTATAGCAAAAGAAGGAATTCACGTGAACACCATTTATTTCAGCGCCCTGACGCCGGGAAATGTGGCGGCGGCGGCAGACATTATTACGCGCGGGGGTCTGCTCGGCATTCCGACGGAGACCGTCTACGGCCTCGGCGCGAACGCACTGGACGAAGAGGCGGTTTTGCACATTTTTGAGGCCAAGGGCCGGCCGCAGGATAATCCCCTCATCATCCACGTGCCGGACAGCTCGTGGCTGGCGCGGTACTGCGAAAATGTGCCGGAAAGCGCCTACCGGCTGGCAGAGAAATTCTGGCCGGGCCCCTTGACGATGATCTTGCCGCGCAAAAAGATCGTGCCGCTGCGCACAACGGGAGGCCTCGAGACCGTGGGCGTGCGCTGCCCGGACCATCCGGTGACGCTTGCCATCATCCGGAAAGCCGACGTTCCCATCGCCGCGCCCTCCGGAAACACGTCCGGAAGGCCAAGCCCCACCTGCGCAGACGATATGCGCGAGGACATGGACGGCAAAATCGACGCGATCTTTGACGGCGGGCCCTGCCGCGTGGGCGTGGAGTCGACGATCATCGACCTGACGTGCCAGCCTCCCCGCCTTCTTCGTCCGGGCGGACTGCCGCTGGAGGCCTTGCAGGAGGTTCTGGGCGAGGTCGCGGTCGACAAGGCGGTCGTGAGCCTTCTTAAAGACGGCGAAAAGCCCAAGGCCCCCGGCATGAAATACCGCCACTATGCGCCCAAAGCGCCCGTCACGGTTTTTACCGGCGACCCCGAAAAAAGTGCGCGGTATATGAAAGCGAACCTGCCCGATGGCGCGGGCGTCATCTGCTTCTCGGAATTTACGGCGCTTTACCCCGGCCACATCATCCACGATCTCGGCCCTGCAAACGACAAGGAAGAGCAGGCGCGGCGCGTGTTTGACGCACTGCGGGAGTTTGACCACGAAACGGTCACGGAAATTTACGCCCAGTGCCCCGATGCGGCGGGACTCGGCCTTGCCGTCGGAAACCGGCTCAAAAAAGCGGCGGGCTTCCACGTCGTCGAGGTCACGGAATGATCACCATCGGCATCACCGGCCCCACCGGCTGCGGAAAAACGACATTTCTGCGGGAAATTGCGGCAAGAGGCGGCGAGATCGTCGACTGTGACGCGCTGTACTACGAACTCTTGAGATCCGATCCGACGCTCAAAAACGCGCTCCGGGCCGCCTTTGGAGACGTTTTCCTTCCCGACGGAACGCTCGACCGGAAAAAGCTTGCCGCGCAGGTGTTTTCCGACAAAGCGTCTCTCGACAGGCTCAACGAGATCGTCTTTTTTCACATCGGAAACGCCGTCGCGCAGAAAAAGCGGCAGGCCGAAGCGGCCGGAACGCCCATCTTCGCCATCGACGCGATCAACCTCATCGAGTCCGGCATGGGCGCGCTCTGCGGCCAGACCGTCGCGGTCCTGGCCCCGAAAAAGCTCCGGCTTTCTCGCATTATGGCGCGGGACGGTCTGACCGAAGCTGCCGCAAGGGCGCGGATCGACGCGCAGAAGCCGGACGAATTTTACCGCGCGCACTGCCGCCATATTTTGACCAACGACAAAGACCTCGAAGCGTTTCAGGAAAACTCCCGAACGCTTCTGAACAACATCACAAAGGAGGAAAATCCATGACGAAAGAACAAAGAGACGCGCTTCTCTACCAGCCGAAAAACGGCTATGACCGCCTGACGGAGGCCGAAGAGCGCGAAATGAACGCCTACAGCGAGGCCTACAAGTCCTTCCTCGACCGCTCCAAAACCGAGCGCGAGTGCGTCTTTACCGCGATCGCCGAGGCAGAGAAGCGCGGCTTTGCCGAATACAAGCCCGGGATGGCCGTGAAGACCGGCGACAAGCTCTACTGGAACAACCGCGGCAAGGCCATCATGCTGGCCGTCATCGGCGAGGAGGACTTATCACACGGCGCGAACATCGGCGCGGCGCACACCGA
>DJQK01000013.1:17248-56182 GCA_002437575.1 Clostridiales bacterium UBA6388
CACCACTACGGCGGCATCCGCAAGTACCAGTGGGTGACGGTCCCGCTGGAGCTGCACGGAAAGGTCGTCCGCCGCGACGGCAGTGAAGTTTACGTGACCATCGGCAATGATCCTTCTGACCCGCAGCTCGTCATCACCGACCTTCTGCCACACCTGGGACGCGAACAGGGCAAAAAGCCCCTCAACGAGGCCATTCCGTCTGAAAGCCTGAACATTTTGCTGGGCAGCCGCCCGGAAGCGGACGATGACGGCAAGGACCGCGTGAAGCTGTCCGTCCTGCGCATTCTGAATGAAAAGTACGGCATCGTCGAAGAGGACTTCATTTCCGCGGAATTAGAGGCCGTCCCCGCCGCGAACGCCAGAGACATCGGTCTGGACCGCAGCATGATCGGCGCATATGGCCACGACGACCGTGTCTGCGCGTACGCAGAGCTCGCCGCGATCTTTGACGCGAAGGCCCCGAAGAAGACCGCCGTGTGCATCTTCGCCGACAAGGAAGAGATCGGATCCGAGGGCGTGTCCGGTATGCAGGGCGAGGCGTTCGAGTACTTTATGGAATGCCTGTGCAAGGCCCAGAACGTCGATCTTCGCACGTGCCTGGCCAACTCCTTCTGCCTGTCCGCTGATGTGTGCGCGGCCTTCGATCCGGGCTTCTCCGAGGTTTTCGAGCGCAAAAACAGCGCGTACCTCAACTACGGCGTCGGCCTTTGCAAATACACCGGCTCCGGCGGCAAATACGGCGCGTCGGACGCTTCGAGCGAATTGGTCGGCAGGATCCGCAAGCTCCTGAACGACGAATCCGTCGCCTGGCAGATGTGCGAGCTCGGCAAGACCGACGCAGGCGGCGGCGGAACGGTCGCGAAATTCATGGCCAAGCGGAATATTGACACGCTCGACGCTGGCGTTCCGGTGCTTTCGATGCACGCGCCGTTTGAGGTCGTGGCAAAATACGACTGCTACATGACCTATCGCGCCGTCAAGGCCATCTTTGAGAAAAATTGAGGTTCTAAACGAATCGCCTCCGCCATACAATATGGTGGAGGCGATTTTCTTGGTTTGTATGGAGCATCCTGCCTATCTCACGAGCCGTGTGCAGGAGCGGTATCTGAAAATTCTGCGGCGGACCGCGCCGTTTGTCTATATCAAAACGCTCACAAGGACTGCGGGCGGCCGGCCCATTGTAGCTGTCCAGCTCGGCTGCGGCTGCACAAAGGTGCTCGTGACCGGCACGCACCACGCGAACGAGTCGATCACAGGAACGCTTTTGTGGGAGCTGCTGCTTGCCTACTGCGAAGCCGTCCGCACCGGCGGCACGTTTGGCGGAAAGGACGCGCAGGCGCTGTTCCGCAATTCAATGCTCTACTGTGTGCCGCTCGTGAACCCCGACGGGGCCGATCTCGTCGCGGGAGAAATTCCGGAAACCATACCGGAGTACATACAGGCGGCGGAACTTGCGGCACAGTTTCCGGGCCTTCCGTTCCCGTCCGGCTGGAAGGCGAACCTGCGCGGCGTCGATCTGAACCTCAACTATCCGGCCTCGTGGGAAGAAGCGAAAAAGATCAAGGCCGCGCTTGGCTTTGACCGGCCTGCCCCCAGAGACTATCCCGGGGAAAAGCCACTTGACCAGCGCGAAACGGCGGCGCTTGCCGCTTACACCGCCTGCATCCGGCCCGACATCCTTCTTGCCTGGCACACGCAGGGACGCGTCATCTATCCCGGCGGGCCCGGCATCGATCCGCCCGGTGCGCAGGAGCTTGCGCGGCGGTTTTCCGAAGCGTCCGGTTATGCGGTCGAAAATGTCCCGGCGGAAGCGTCGAACGCGGGCTTCAAGGACTGGTTCCTTGCGCGATTCCACCGCCCGGGCTTTACCATCGAAGCGGGCCTCGGCGAAAATCCGCTTCCCATAACGCAGCTGCCGCAGCTGTTAGAAGAAAACGAGCCCCTGCTCGCCGCCGCGCTTTCCGGTTAAAACGCTTTCCCGGGCAGCCTGACGTTTCAGTGCGTCAAAAGCGCCCGGCCGAAGGCCGGGCGCTTGAACCGTTTGCGATTGGTTACTGGACGATGAAGTTGACGGACTCGTCGCCCTGCTTGTCTTCGCCGTAGACATAGTCCTTGCCGGGCATGACGGCGTTGAGGACGATACCGACGATGGAGCCGACGGCCAGACCCGACAGGCTGATGGGGCCGAGGGCCAGAGAACCCGCGCTGGAGTAGCTGATGCCGATCGAGAGGACCAGGATCAAAGCCGCGACCAGAACGTTTCTGGACTTCGTGAAGTCGACCTTGTTTTCCACGACGTTGCGCACGCCGACGGCCGAGATCATGCCGTAGAGCACCAGGCTGACGCCGCCGATGGTGCCGCCGGGCATGGAGGAGATGATCGCCGCGAACTTCGGGCTGAAGGAGAAGCAGATGGCAAGCACAGCCGCGATGCGAATCACGCGCGGATCGTAGATCTCGCTGAGGGCCAGAACGCCGGTGTTTTCGCCGTACGTGGTGTTGGCCGGTGCGCCGAAGAGGGCTGCGAGGGTGGTAGCAAGGCCGTCGCCCATGAGCGTTCTGTGCAGACCCGGGTTTTCAATGTAGTTGCGGTTGCAGGTGGAGGAGATCGCGGACACATCGCCGATGTGCTCGACCATAGTGGCAAGGCTCAGCGGGACAATCGTGATGACCGAGGTCAGAAGCAGGTGGGAGTCGACGTTGCCATTCATGAACAGGCCGAAGACGGTCTCGTCCTTGTAGATGGGGAGTGCGAACCATGCGGCCTGATCAACGTTGTGGACAAGATTTTCGCGAACAGACGGGTCAACGATAACCGCGATGACATACGAGCCGATGACGCCGAGCAGGATCGGGATGATCTTGATCATGCCTTTGCCCCAGATGTTGGCGGCGATGATGATGACGATGGCGACCATCGCGATCCACCAGTTCTGCGCGCAGTTGTTGATGGCGGAGGAGGACAGGTTCAGGCCGATGGCGATGATGATGGGGCCGGTGACGATCGGCGGGAAGAAGCGCATGACCTTCTTGGCGCCGAAGGCCTTGAACAGACCTGCGAGCACGACGTACACAAGACCCGCGCACGCGACGCCGAAGCAGGCGTAGGGAAGCATCTCTTTGTTCGGCTGGCCGTCGATCATCGGAGCGATCGTTGCGTAGCCGCCGAGGAAGGCGAACGACGAACCGAGGAACGCCGGGACGATGCCGCCGGTGATGAGGTGGAACAGGAGCGTTCCGAGACCGGCGAACAGGAGCGTCGTGGAAACGTCCAGACCCGTCAGGATCGGGACCAGCACCGTCGCGCCGAACATGGCGAACATATGCTGGAAGCCGAGCACGAACATCCGGCCCGCGCCGAGCTGTCTTGCATCATAGATGCCTTCTTCGGGAATCTTCTTTTTACCCATTTTGATCTCCTCTCTTAGATCCGCGTCCGGCAGGCGTGTTTTGGCCCAAAAAAAAGGAACTGTGAATGGAAACACCAATCACAATTCCTCTATCTCGGAAAAACACCGCTCCGGCGTTTTGAAAACACTGCCGCCCGAAACAAAAACGGGAGCGCCGCAGCCGCAGATCAGACAAAGCATCGTCTTTTTCATAGCCTTGCACTCCCTTCCGTACTTTTACCGTCAGCCATTATAGCGGCTGGCGGTAAAATTGGCAAGTGTGAGTTTTGTCATATTTTTGCCCGCGGATTCATCACTCTTGCACGATTTTTACAAAAATGCAGCGCAAGACGCGGACGAAGGGTTCACTCAAGCTCGTCAAGAGTTAATCGGAAGCTGTCAAGGAAATGCTTCATGAAGTAGTCCAGGCATGGCAGATGCATATCGCAGAGCGCCTGCTTCGTCTGCTTTTCGGCCTGCGTGAACTCCGTGTTTCCGGCCTTGAGCTCTTCGACACACTTCAAATACGCCGAGAGCTTATCCGCCGCCTTGACGATCACGGCGACCTCCTCGTCCGACTCCAGAAGCAGCGGCTCGTAGCTTTTTCGAAGCGCCTGCGGCAGAAGGCCCAGCAGCTTTTCGCAGCTCACGGCCTCGACCTGCTTATAGGCCTTTTTGATCTGCGGGTTAAAATACTTGATGGGGGTCGGCAGATCGCCCGTCAGAATTTCGGACGCGTCGTGAAACAAAGCCGCCGTCGCGCACCGGTCGGGGTCGGCGGGCTGGCCCAAAATGTCTCTTTGGATGAGCGCAAGACCGTGCGCCAGCACGGCCACCATGTGGCTGTGCTCCTGAATGTTCTCCTGGAACGTATTGCGCATGAGCCCCCAGCGGGCAATGTAGCGCATCCGGGAAATGAGCGCGAAAAATTTGTACTGCATAACGTTCTCCTTATCCAACCAGAGATTTTTGTTTCCACTTGCCGCGGAAGAAATGCGCATAGCAGGTCAGAAGCGTCACCGTCCACGCCATTGCCTGACTCCACCAGATGGCCGTGAAGCCAAAAAACGCGGTTTTGTACAGGCAGTAGGCGAACACCACGCGAAGCCCCAGCGCCAGAAGCGCGCAGAACGTTGCGAAGAAGCCCTCGCCCACGCCCTGAAACATTCCGTTCGCCGGGAAATAGACCGCGAAGACCGGCATCGCAAGCGCCGAGGCCAGCAAATGCTGCCGGCAGATGGCCGCTGCCGCTTCGTCCAGCCCGAACGCGCCGATGATGATCGGACGCCCCAAAAGCTGGAAGGCGCACAGGCACATCGTCATGAGAAGCGAGACCAGAACGCCCTGTCCGAGTCCTTTGGAAACGCGGCCGGGAAGCGGGGCGCCCATGTTCTGCCCGGCATACGTCGCCATTGTGTTCTGAAGCCCAAGGATCGGGATCATCAGGATATTTTCCATCCGGCTGGCGACCGTATACGAGGCGATCATGCTCTCGCCATAGAAATTGACGAGCTTCTGTAAAAACAGAAAGCCGCACGAGACGATCGACTGCTGCAAGGCCATCGGCGTTCCAACGCGCAGCACGCGCAAAGCCGCCGTTTTGTCGAGCCGCAGATCAAGCCGCGAAAAGCGCAGAAGCTCGTAGCGCCTGTGCATATACAAAAAGCCCACCACGCACGAGGCGATCTGCGAAAGGACGGTTGCGACCGCCGCACCGGCGACGCCCATGTGAAATACCGCCACAAAAAGAAGATCCAGAAACACGTTCAGAACCGACGAAATGAGCAGGAATAGCAGCGTCGCCCGGCTGTCTCCCAGCGCGCGCAGGATCGCCGCGGCAATATTGTAGCCGAACTGGAACACGAGGCCCGCCGCGTAAATCTTGAAATAGAGGCTGGCCTGCGGCAGAAGAGACGTTGGCGTTCCCAGAAATTTCAGCAGAAACAGCTCTGCGCTCCAAAAGCCGACCGCGGACATCAAAAGGCCCATCGCCAGCATCAGAACGATCGACGAGGCCGCATAGCGCCGCAATTCTTCCAGACGGTTCGCGCCGAAGTACTGCGAGACCAGAACGCCCGCGCCGATGGAAAAACCGATGGCCAGCGCCGTGAACAGAACCGTCAACGCCGTGCACGCGCCGACGGCGGAGAGCGCCTGCTGGCCGTTAAAATTGCCGACAATGATGGTGTCGGCGGTGTTATAGAGCTGCTGCAGGAGGTTTCCCGCCATGATCGGCAGCGCAAACTGCACGATCAGCTTCCAAGGCGTTCCCCGGGTCATATCCTTCGTCATGTTTCTTCTCCTCGTGCTGCAATAAGCGTCAGCCGACGCGGCTTTTATTCTAGCACAGAAAGATGGGAAAGTAAATTGAAGCTTTGCACTTGATAAACCATTAACCTTGTAGTATAGTAGGTTAAAAAGGGAGGACCCGCTATGATGATTTCCACGAAGGGCCGCTATGCGCTGCGGGTGATGCTGGATCTGGCGTCGCATCCGGACAGCGGCTATATTCCGCTTGCCGAAATTGCCGCGCGGCAGGGCATTTCCGAAAAATATCTGGAGAGCATCCTGTCGGTTCTGAGCAAGGCGGGGCTTCTCGACGCGCTGCGCGGAAAAGGCGGCGGCTACCGCCTGTCCAGGAAGCCGGAGGACTACTCGGTCTATGATATCCTCTGCCTCACCGAAGGAACGCTTGCGCCCGTGGCGTGCCTGGAAGCCGGACAGGGCTGCGAGAACGCGGCCTCGTGCAGCACGTACCCGCTGTGGCGCGGTCTCGACGAGACCGTGAGAACGTACCTCTCCGGCTTCACCCTGCTCGACGTTCTGCACATGAAAAAGCCGTAACAACCAGTCTGGATCACGGAATTCCCGTAGGGGCGTCCGCCTCTGTCCGCCCCTTGGGAACTACAATTTCGCCGCAGTTTTTCGCATTTCGGCTTTGCATTTTTCCGGGCGGACAGGGCGTCCGCCCCTACAGAGGGGAACGAAGGCAGCAACATAAAAAGAACCCGCCGTACCGGCCTGGTACGGCGGGGTGTTTTTATTTGCGGATCGAAAGCTCGAGCATTTCAAGCGCGGGGCGCAGCTGGTTATAAAATTCCAGTCCCGTTCTTGCGGCAGGGACGCGCGTGACGTACCACTCGCAGGGCTCCAGCTCCATATCTCCGAGCCGCCGGGACAGATCCTGCCCGAGACCGATGGCCTGTGCGTAGGGAAGAAGGCGATAAAAATACTGCCCATCGCGAGACAGAAGCATCGAAAGGTGCCGCTCGGAAATTTTCTCAAGCCCCTTGCGAAAGCCGAGGCTCTGGGAGATGAGCTGCGTGCCGAGCTCGGTGTGCTGCCCGCCGTGCACCGTCAGAACGCCGCAGGCCATGCTCACCGCAACGGCGACCAGCATCGAAACGCCGCCGTCTGATACCTGCGAGGCGATCAGAAGCGCCAGCGCACACACAGCAGACAAAATCATCGCCGGAATGTTCCCCAGATAATACGCCTGCGCCATGCGCGAAATGAGAAGACTCAGGAAAAATCCCACGACCATACACAAAATCAGAACCAGCGCCCGCAGCGCCATCGTCGGAAGCAGCTGGCTCATCATCGAAAGCGCCGCGACGCTTGTAGCTAACGCGCAAAGGCCGCGCGCGATCTTCACGTTGCCGCTGGACCTGCGGTAAAGCCGTTTATCCCAGTAGTGCCGGATGGCCTGCATCGCGTGCTGCGCGGTGGTCTTATAGACGAGGCTTGCGCCGTCGCACACGTCGCCGCGCGAGAAAAGCGCCGAGAAGATCTTGACCTCGAGCCGCTTTCGCTCGTTGCCCATGATGACCTGCCGGTGCAGCAGCACGTGGCCCTTCTCGTCCATTTCGATCGTGAGATAGCCGAGCGCGGCCCAGTGGCAGATGAGCATATTAAAGTCCGGCGTGCCGCCGGCCAGCAGATACGGAAGATCGCACGGAAGCGCCGCATCCGGCGGAACGGAGCGACTGGACACGCGAAGACGCTTCGACCGGAGCGTCAAAAACCAGTACAAAAGCGCAAGCCCGCTGAACACCAGCACCAGCGCCGTCTCGACCCAGCCGGAAGACCAGCTGGCATACTTGCCGGAAAAATACCCTTCGCCAACATTGAGCGTCATGGTAAGCGACTCATGGTCACGAAGCGCCGTGTTCATCGAGCCCGCGATGAAGCCGTCGCGCACGGTGAAGGTCATGTAGTCCTCGATGACGTCGGCGTAGTAGCCGCTCGTAAAGGCGGGGTAGCCCTCAAACGCGGCGGGAAGCGAAATGGTGAACGTGTAGTTTTCGATCGCCCAGCTCCACTTCGGGGCCAGAAGCGGCAGGGTGATGGTCTGCACCTTGTCCTGCTCGGTCACAAGACCGGAAAGCGTGTAGCTGATGGTAAAGGTCCTGCTGCCGGAAAAGCCGCCGTTGGAGGAAAGCACGAGGACCGTGTAGCCGTCCTGCGTCGTTTTTTTGTACTTGTAGCCCGCGACACTCACGTGCTTTGCGTTCGCCGCCAGCGGAAGCTGAATGGACTGTTCGGTCCCCGCGATGTCGATGCTCACGGTCTGCGTGATCTGGCACGTGCCGGCCGCGTCCACGAGGCAGTCCGTTTTCATATCGGTGATGACGGTTGCCTCTGCCGCGCCCGCCGGGACCGCCAGCGCCAGCACGCACAGAACCGCCAGCAGCAGCGGTAAGATCCTCTTCGTATGCCTCACCTTCTTCACATTACATAGTCACAAACAAAATACCACAAAATGCGCAAAAAAGCAACCGTCTGTGCATTTCGCCGCCAAAAACCGCCGCGCCGCGCAAAGCGATGGGATTTGGCGGAAAATACAAAAAGCAGCCGATTTTTCCGGCAGGAAAACGCATTGATTTCCAGGGGAGAATACGATATGATAACCTTAGATTGTGTCCGCCGCGAGCGGGCAGGCCGCCGGACACGAAGATCAGATAAGGAGTTACAGCAGTATGATCATTACGCAGAAAAAGCCTCTGGAAGAGGTTCTGGCCATGGTCGCAGACGCGAAAACCGTCGCGGTCATCGGCTGCGGCCTGTGCGCGTCCACGTGTCAGACCGGCGGCGCACCGGAAGTCGAAGCGATGAAAAAGACCCTCGAGGAAGCGGGCAAGACCGTCGTCCTCACCGACGTAGCAGACGCGTGCTGCATGAAGCTCGGCGTCCGCGCCAAGTGCAAGGCGATCTCTACCGCCGCGCCCGAGTGCATCGTGTGTATGTCCTGCGGCGACGGCGTGCAGACCATCGCGAAAAACTGCACCGGCATCCCTGTTTATCCCGCCAACAACACCATGTTCCTCGGCGAGGTCGCGCGTGTGGGCATCTGGGAGGAAGCCTGCAAAATGTGCGGCGACTGCGTGCTCGGCACGACCGGCGCGATCTGTCCCATCACCCAGTGCGCCAAGAGCCTCGTCAACGGCCCCTGCGGCGGCCAGAAGAACGGCAAGTGCGAGGTCAACCCCGAAAACGACTGCGCATGGATCCAGATCTACAAGCGCCTCGAGCAGCTCGGCCAGCTCGACAAGCTCACCATGACCCGGCCGGACAAGGGCTACGAAAAGGTCGCCTACCCGAGAACGATCAACCAGAGGGGGAAGAAGGCATGAGCAGATTACAGCAGGCACTCGAAGCCGGAACATTCGGCGTGACCGCCGAAATGGCCCCGCCGAAGGGCTATGATTTTACCGAACAGTTAGAGGCGGGCAAGCTCCTTGCCCCGAAGGTCCACGCTGTGAACGTGACCGATATGCAGTCGGCGTCGTTGAAGGCGTCCTCGCTCGGCCTTTGCATTGCGCTCAAAAACGCGGGCGTCGAGCCCATTTTGCAGATGACCGGCCGCGACCGCAACCGCATGGCCATCATGGCGGACGTTTTGTCTGCGGCCAGCTTCGGCATCGACACGGTTCTGGCGCTCACCGGCGACCATCCGGTCGTGGGCGACTGCAAGGACGCAAAGCCCGTTTACGATCTCGATTCCGTCGGCATTTTGCATATGCTCTCGAGGATGGAAGAAACGAACTGCGACTGCGGCGGAAACGAGCTTGCGGGCGGGGCGCCGAAGCTCTACAAGGGCGCGTCCGTGACCCCGGTCTATGACCCCATTTTCCTTCAGATCAACAAGCTCCGCCAGAAGGTCGAGGCCGGCGCGGCGTTTGTCCAGACGCAGGGCATTTTTGATCTCGATGCGTTCAAGCGCTTTTTGGAGCAGGTCGACGCCGCGGGCATCAAGACCCACATCATGGCGGGCATCATTCCGCTCAAGTCCGCGGGTATGGCGCGGTACATGAACGAAAACGTCCCCGGTATTGCCGTTCCGCAGGAGATGATCGACCGTCTGGCAGCCGCCGCCGAAGAGGGCAAGGCCAAGGGCGTCAAGGGGCTTCCCATGAAGCTCGGCATGGAGATGGCCGCGGAAATGATCGCGAAGATCCGCGACGAGCACCTCTGTGACGGCGTGCACATCATGGCCATCGGCGCGGAGAAGAACGTCCCCGCGATCCTGGATCTGGCCGGTATCCAAATATAAGCGGCAGCATGGGCTCCCACGGCTTGTGGGAGCTCATTTTTTGCACAGCCTGTGCAAACCGGCTCTTCCCATTTTGCCTGCGATGCAGTATAATAAACCTGTATCGACTTTTATGGAGAGGGGGCGGCGCATATGATCCCGGAGGCATTCGTTTTGCGGATGAAGCGGCTGCTTGGCGAAGAATATGACGCGTTTGCCGAGAGCTTCAGCCGGCCCCGCGCCGTGGCCCTGCGCATCAATCCCCTGAAAACCGAAGCCGTCCCGAACCTGTCGCGATTCGGCTTGACGCCCGTGCCGTGGGAGCCGAGCGGGTTCTATTATGACCCTGAAACAAGGCCCGGAAGATCCGCCTATCATGAGGCGGGGCTTTACTATTTGCAGGAGGCCAGCGCGATGGCCCCGGCGGCGTTGCTGGACGCGAAGCCCGGAGAACGCGTTTTGGACCTGTGCGCCGCGCCGGGCGGGAAATCCACGCAGCTCGCCGGATATATGAAGGGCCGCGGGTTACTTGTCTGCAATGAGATCAACCCCAAACGCGCGAAAATTCTGGCCTCGAACATCGAGCGCCTCGGCATTTCCAACGCGCTTGTCTTAAACGAGCACCCGCAGAGGCTGGAAGAGCGCTTCGAGGGCTATTTTGACAAAATTCTTGTCGACGCGCCGTGCTCGGGCGAGGGAATGTTCCGTAAAGAGGAGGCCGCCGTGACCGACTGGTCGGAGGAAACGGTTTTGATGTGCGCCCGGCGGCAGGCGGAAATTCTGCATTCAGCAAGCAGAATGCTTCGTCCCGGCGGCAGGCTCGTGTACTCCACGTGCACCTTTGCGCCCGAAGAAAATGAGGGAAGCGTGCGCGCGTTTCTGCACACGCATCCGGACTTTTCTGTGGAAAAGCTCGACGCGCCCTGGTTCAGCCCCGGAAGACCGGACTGGGCAGAAAATCCCGCGCCGGATCTGGAATATACCTTCCGCCTCTGGCCGCACAAATTGCTCGGCGAAGGCCACTACTGCGCCGTGCTCCATAAGGCGGGCGACGCGCCGGGCGCAGAACTTTTGCTAGAGCCTGCGGCAAAGCAGCCGAAGGAGCTTCTGGATTTTTGCCGCGAGACAAAGGCCGCGCTTCCGGAGGGGAAGATCGTCCTGTTTGGACAGAATGTCTACCTTGCCCCGCAGGAGCTTCCGAGTCTCAAGGGCCTTCGCGTGCTTCGCGCGGGACTGGAGCTCGGCGAAATTCTCAAAAACCGCTTCGGCCCGGCCCATGCGTGGGCGCTGTGGCTGAAGGACTTTCAAAATATCGCGTCGTATCCGGAAGGCAGCGAAGAAATCCGGCAGTATCTGGCCGGAAACGTTCTGCCGTGTGACAAACAGGGCTGGACGCTCGTCTGCGTGGATGGGGTAAGCCTCGGCTGGGCAAAGGGCGACGGACGCGTGCTCAAAAATCACTATCCCAAGGCGCTGCGGCGCGTATTGTAAAGGAGGAACTGCTCCATGGAAGAAAAAAAGTGCATCCTGATCGTCGAGGACGAGCGGGCCATCGTCGAAATTCTGAAATTCAATCTCAAACGCGAGGGCTATGACACGCTCGAAGCGCTCGACGGCGAGCTCGGTCTGGAGCTGGCCCGGACAAAGGACCCCGACCTTATCCTGCTCGACGTGATGCTTCCCAAAATGAACGGCTTTGATATCTGCAAGGCGCTGCGCGAGGCCGGAAGCACGGTGCCCATCATCATGCTCACCGCGCGGGAAGAAGAGACGGACAAGGTCTTCGGGCTGGAAGCCGGGGCAGACGATTATATGACCAAGCCCTTTTCCATGCGCGAGCTCATGGCGCGTGTGCGCGCGAACATCCGAAGACGCAGTCTGGACTTAAACGCCAGAGCCTCCGTCGGAACGCTCTTAAAAGCAGGAGACCTTGTCATCGAGCCGTCGACGTTCTCCGTCACCAAAGCCAGCCAGCCGGTGGATCTCACGCAGAAGGAATACGACCTTTTGCTGCACCTGATGCGCGAACGCGGCAAGGTCTTCACGCGCGAGGATCTCATGCAGAAGGTCTGGAACTATGATTACTTCGGCGATATGCGCACCGTGGACGTCACCGTCCGCCGTCTGCGCGAGAAGATCGAAGACGATCCCGGAAAGCCGCAGTACATTTTGACAAAGCGCGGCGCGGGCTATTACTTTGCGCCATAGGCGCTTCGGGAAAGGCAGGCCTTTTCCGGAACCGATGCGGCAGAAAAAGAGTGTTTGAAAGGAGGGCGGGGCGATGCGGTCTCTGCGCACGAAGCTGGTCATGATCATGGTCATTCTGATTCTGGCCCTGATGTGTGTGATCGGCGCGTTTCTGATCAACGGCGTCGGCAACTTCTATATTTCCCAGTTCTATGAGCAGATGGAGAAGACCTTCTCGCCCGAGTTCATCGGCCAGCTGCAAGAGCTCCCCGAGCAGGAGCCGGGCGCGCCCGAGCGCATGAAAGAGCTTCTGATGGCGCAGGCCGGGCTTGGCATCGACATTGCGACGCGGAACGTCTACATTCTGGACGAAACCGGAAACGTCCTCGCCAGCTCCAACCAGCAGACGAAGGTCTCAACGACTGAAAATCTTCTGACCGCGATGAATGGAGAGGTCGGCCAGGAGGGCTCGATCACGAGCAGCTTTATGGATCTGGCCGTGCCGATCGTCTCGCAGGAGGGCACGTATATCGTCTATATTTTAGACAGCCGCGCCACGGTCGACGCGCTGACGGGAGCGCTCTTTTCGATCATCCTGAGCGCGCTTGGTCTCGGCCTTGTGATCTGCGTGGTCTTGTCGTTTCTTTTGGCGCAGATCCTCATTACGCCGATTCGCGCGCTGACGCTCGGCACCCAGCAGGTCGCCGCGGGCGATTTTTCCCAGCGCATTGAAGTTGAGGGGCAAGATGAGATCGGCGTTCTGACACGGAACTTCAACCACATGGCAAAGGTTTTGCAGGACACCATCTCCGAGGCCGAAAACGAGCGCAACAAGCTCTCGACGCTGTTTCTCCATATGACAGACGGCGTCGTCGCCTTCTCGGCCGCCGGAAACCTCATTCACTGCAACCCCGCCGCGACGCAGATGCTGGCGCGTCCCCTGGACCCCACGACGACGTTCGACGAGCTTTTCTCCGATCAGGCCGAGCTCGACACGCTCCTGACCTTAAAGCGCCCGCAGTATTTAGAGGCGCAGAAGACCGCCGGAGACCGGGAGCTGGAGCTTTTCATGGCCCCGTTTTCGTCCAGCCAGAGCCAGGGCGGCGCGCTCGTCGTCATCCACGACGTCACCGAGCAGCGAAAGAGCGAGCAGTCGCGGCGCGAGTTTGTCGCGAACGTGTCGCATGAATTAAGAACGCCGCTTACCAATATCAAATCCTACGCCGAGACCATCGTCTCGGCCGGCGACGAGCTGCCGCGGGAGCTTCACGACAATTTCATGGGCGTCATCATCAATGAAGCCGACCGGATGACGCGCATCGTGCAGGACCTTCTCACGCTCAGCAAGATCGACTACGGCAAGATGGAGATGAACATTTCGCGCTTCTCGTTTGCCAAGGCCATCTCCAATGTCTACGAGGCCGCGCGGCTCAACGCCGAGCAGAACCACCACCACACGATCACCTTCCACTGCGAGGACAACATCCCCGACGTGCTTGGCGACCGCGAACGCATCGAGCAGGTGGTCATGAACATCGTCTCGAACGCCATCAAATACACCCCCGACGGCGGCAAAATTGAAATTTACGCAGGCTCAAGCGGCAAATCCGTCTTCGTCCGCGTCACGGATAACGGCATCGGCATTCCCGAAAAGGATCTGCCGCGGCTGTTTGAGCGGTTCTATCGCGTCGACAAGGCAAGATCGCGCGAGTCCGGCGGCACGGGACTGGGCCTTTCCATTGCCCGGGAAATTCTCTCGCAGCACAAGGGCGAGATCAAGATCGACTCGGTCTACGGCGAGGGCACCGACGTGCGCATCACGCTTCCCGCCGCCCCGCCTGAGAAGTAACGAAAAACAGAAATTCACTGGAAAGGAGGCAGACCATGCGCAGAAAAAAATGGCTGGAGCTCGGAAAAGACGTGCTGCTGGTCCTTCTGGCCTTGACGCTGGCGGTATTGACGATCCTGGCCCTTCCGGCGAAGACCGTGACGGATACGCCGTGGCTTGCCGCGCTCGTGCGGCCGTTTGCCTCCGTGATGGGCCTTTCACAGGGAGAGCTTCTCGATACGCCGATGGCAGACACCGGAAGCGTCACGGGAGCGGCCCAGCCCATCGCCGTCTGCGTCCGGAACCCCGCCGGAAGAACGAGCTTTCAATACGATTTTTCCGCGCTGGACGCCGCCTTTGAGCAGTTTGGCGCTGCACTCGGCCAGGCGCTCGAGACCGCGGAAGACCCCGTGCGCACCACGGCCCTTCGCGTGCAGGCCGCGCTCGGGAAAACCTCGGTCGCATTCTGCTATCCGGGGCAGATTCCGTCCGGCCTCGCCGCGTCGTGGCTGCACGTGGAATCGGATCTTACCGAGTCTGCAAAATGGTTCATTCTTGCAAGCGAGGACGCGGGCGTGACGCTGTATCTGGTGGGAGACGAGCTTTTCTCCTGCCGGACGCAGATACCCGCCGAAGAGCTCGAGCAGCTGCTGCAAAGCTGTACGCCGGACGGCAGCTTCTTTGCCTTTGAATCGTCTGCGGGATATTTTTCGGAGGTGCAGCCCCTGAGCCTGCTGCCGGGCACGACGCCGGCCATCCACGAGGTACAGACCGCCAATCCCTGTGACGCGCGGTTTTCAGACACGCTTGCCTCCACGCTCGGCTTTAACCCCTACGGCGACGCCCGCTACACCGACGACGCCGGAAACACCACCTATACAGAGACCGGCTACGCGCTTTCCGTCGAGGTCTCCGGACGGCTGGAGCTCCGGTCGGACGGCGCGGCCTCGCGCTTTCAGGCCCAGTCAACAGATCCGGCCGAGCTCGTCGAGCGCGCCAGAGGTTTGCTCTCGACGATGTCCGCCGGCGCGCTGGCTGACGCAAGGCTGTATCTGACCGAATTCCGGCAGGACGGCGCGGACGCGGTGTGTACGTTCGACTACTGCCTCGGCGGCATTCCGCTCGTGCTCTCCGGCGGCCACGCGGCGCAGGTCCGCTTCTCGGGCACGTCTGTCACGCAGGCGTCGCTGCTGCTCAAAACCTACACGCTTACCACGCAGACGCTTTCCGTTCTTCCGCCGGCGCAGGCCGCGGCCATTCTGCCCGCCGGAAGCGAGATGCGCCTTATCTACAGCGACGCGGGCTCCGGCGTCACGGCCGGTTGGCAGAGCTAGGGTGTATTCTTCCAACCCCCAACGCACCCGGGCAGCGGTCTTTTTCACGCTCTGTCAGCGCCATTTTTCCTTGAAATGTCAGTATTCCTGCGAAAAAATGTCTTGCTCAGCGCAAAAAATCCTCGCTGCCAGTCGCACCGGGAGTTGGAGGAATACACCCTAAGGAGGGCGCGGTATGTCTGTATCCAAAATCAAAAATCTGATCCTGCTCATTCTTGTGCTGGCCGTCATCGGGCTTCTGCCCGCGGTCGTGCCGGCGCAGGCGGCGAGAATGGGCGCGGAGCGAAACGTTCACGAAAAGATCGCAGAGCTTTACAGCGCCTACGGCCTCACGCTGGACGCGGCAAAGCTTCCGGCCAGCCAGACGCTCTACAGCATCGAGCTCGAAGACCCCGACGCATCGGACGCGGCGCAGGCGCTTCTTGGCGGAAAGACCGGGCAGGAGTCCGCCGCAGCCGGTACGCTTGCAGGCTTCATCTCGGAAAACGGCACGTTTTCGCTCACCCGCAGCGGCGATCTCACCGCCCGGCTCACACAGGCAAGCGCCGCGCACGATCTGACCCGCGCGACAAAGCGGTATCTGCGCTCGATGGAGTTTGACCTCGCCGCGCTGACAGAACCCACACGTGCGTCGGCCGGCGTCTACACGCTCACGGCGCAGCAGAGCCTGTTCGGCGTGCCCGTTTTTGAAAGCGAGCTGGTGTTCACCTACCGCAACAGCGCCCTTTCCCGCGTGGAAGGTACGTTCTACCCCTCGGCGCAGGCCGCGCGGGTCTCGGAGGACGCGTGCATCTCGTGCGCGGACGCGCTGGTGGCGCTGCTTTCCAACCGCGACAGCCTCGGCTGGGTCGGAAGCGAGGTCACGGCCTGCGAGCAGGGGTACCTGCATTCCGAGACGGCCTCGAGCGCCCTTCGCTTTGTCCCCGTCTGGCGCATCGAGACCGACGCGGGCGCGTTCTACGTCAACGGCATCACGCGCGAGGTGCGGCAGATCGCGTCGTAAGGCATCGAAGCGGCGTGAAACAAAATTCTTAAAAGTTTCTTAAGAAAGTTGTTCCCAAATTGTCATTTTTCCTTTACTTTGCCGCGAGGGTGTGGTATTCTTATGAGGCGTGCAAGAAAATCCTCCTTCCGGATGGATGAATTGGCATCGTAACTTCTGCTTATCAGGAAATACTCTTACCAAAGAGGGATCTGTACTTTGATCAAATATATCGTTCAGGGCGGCGGAAAGCTGTCCGGTCATGTCAATATTTCGGGCGCGAAAAACGCCGCCGTCGCGATTCTGCCTGCCAGCCTGCTGGTCGACGGCGTTTGCCGCATCGAAAACGTTCCGGATATCTCCGATGTCCGGCTGCTGCTTGAAATTTTAAGAAATATGGGCGCAAGCATCCGCCGCTTCGGCCGCAACACGCTGGAGATCGACTGCTCCCGCGTGAAAAACGCAACGGCGCCCATCGACCTTGTCCGGAGGATCCGCGCGTCGTATTATCTCATCGGCGCCGAGCTCGGACGCTTCGGCCACGCACGGGTCGCCATGCCCGGCGGCTGCAACTTCGGCGTCCGGCCCATCGACCAGCACATCAAGGGCTTTGAGGCCATGGGCGCAAACGTCGAGCAGGTCGGCGGCTATGTCTGCGCGGACGCGCCGGAGGGCGGGCTTCAGGGCGGACACGTATATCTGGATATCGTATCCGTCGGCGCGACGATGAATATCCTGCTGGCTGCCGTTTTGTGCAGCGGCATGACGATCATCGAAAACTGCGCCAAAGAGCCGCATATCGTCGATTTGGCGAACTTTTTGAACGCGATGGGCGCAAAGGTCTCCGGCGCGGGCACGGATGTGATCAAGGTCCGCGGCGTGAAACGACTCGCCGGCGGCAGCTACACGATCATCCCCGACCAGATCGAGGCCGGAACCTATATGGCGGCGGCCGCAGCCGTGGGCGGCGATGTGACGGTCGAAAATATTATCCCCAAGCATCTCGATTGTATCACCGCAAAGCTGCGCGAAATGGGCGCGAGGGTCACGGAATACGACGATTCCATCCGCGTCGAGGCAGATCACCGGCTGCGCAGGTCCAATGTCAAGACCATGCCGTATCCCGGCTTCCCGACCGATATGCAGCCGCAGATCGCCGTGTGCATGGCGCTGGCCGAGGGCACAAGCCTTGTCACCGAAGGCATTTACGACAACCGCTTCCGCTACACCGCCGAGCTCAACCGCATGGGTGCAAGCATCCAGGTCGAGAGCAAGACCGCGGTCATCGACGGCGTCGAGCAGCTGCACGGCTGTGAGGTCCGCGCGTGCGATCTTCGCGCCGGTGCTGCGATGGTCATCGCCGCACTCTCGGCAGAAGGCACCACGACGATCGAAGACGCACACTATATCGAGCGCGGCTACGAGGACATCATCGGAAAATTTGCCGCGCTCGGCGGCAGGATCCGCCGCATCGAGACCTTCGAAGCGGCCTCCCAGAGCGAGGCTGGATAAAAGAAACCCAAAAGCCCTCTGCATGAATCATGCAGAGGGCTTTTCACATTTTCGTAGGGGCGGACGACTCTGTCCGCCCTCTGGCACTACGAATTCGCTGCAATCTTTCGCGTTTTGAACGTTTTCCTGCCGGGCGGACAGAGTCGTCCACCCCTACAGGGGGTGTGAACCATTTATGGCGAAAAGCGCCGGTTGACATTGTCAACCGGCGCTCGTTTTTGGTAGTCTTAATTCTTTGCTTTGGACGCTGCGCGCATACGGGCCGAGTGGTCCAGAATCCGTTTGCGCATGCGAAGGCTCTTCGGCGTGACCTCCAGCAGCTCGTCGTNNACCCTGTCCGTCGGTATGCTGGCAGGCGGCGTGGCAAAGGACACCAAGCAGGCAAGCGTCATTGCCTCCATCCTCTATTTTCCCATGCTCATCTTCTCCGGCACGACGCTTCCCATCGAGGTCATGCCGAAGGCCATGCAGAAGATCGTCAGCGTCTTCCCGCTGACGCAGGGCATCACGATGATGAAAAACGCGTTTCTCGGTATCGGCCTGGGCAGCTTCCTGCCCCCGGTCTGCACCATGCTCGCCCTGACCGCCCTCTGCACCATCCTCTCCATCTGCTTCTTCCGCTGGGAATAACGAAAACGAACCCCCGCCGGACCCTCCGGCGGGGGTTTTGCGCGATGTCCCGGTTCTGGGAAATTCAGAAAAATTAAGATTTTTCCAAGAAAATATATGTTATACTGAAAGTGAAGAAGATTTTGGAACTTTGCGGGTCAGGAGGGTATGATGAGACAGAAAATCCTTGCAATTTTGCTGCTGGGAGCAGTTTTGCTGACGGGCTGTTCTGCCGGGACGATCGGCGAGAAGGATGCAGCTGCGGCCGCTTCCGCAGCGCAGCCAGTCACAGCCGGAGCACCGGCCGCGGAAGCGAACAGACGGGAACCCGTGGTCGACGAAGCGACCGGCAAGATCAAATTGACCCTGGCCGGGATGCGCATGGACGGCGCGGGCTGGAAGCAGCTGGCCGAGGACTTCAACGCGCAGAGCGACAGCTATATCGTGGAGCTGAAGGACTATTACACCGGAGACGAGTCCAGCGATCTTGCTGATCTGGAGCAGATGTATGCGGATGTGATGGATGCGAAAACGCGGCTGAACACCGAGCTGATCGCGGGAAAGCTGCCGGACATGCTGGCCTTTGATAATCTTTCGCCACTGCCCTACATCGGCAAGGACCTGCTTCTCGACCTTGGCCCCTATCTGGAAGCGGACGGGACGCTGTCCGCGGACGACCTGCTGTGCTGGGACGCGCTGCATGAATACGGCGGGCTGTATATCCTGGGGCAGCATTTCTACGTGGACACGCTGGCCTGTTCGCAGGAATTCTATGCGGCGCACAAGGGCTGGACGCTCGCGGACTATCTGGAGATCGAAAAGGGACTGCGGGATGACCAGCAGATGATCTACTACATGTCGCAGGAGGAATTTTTGACGCAGATGGGCGGGCGGTATCTGACCCGTGCGCTGGATCTGGAGCACGGAACGTGCGATTTTGAGAACGCGGAGTTCATCGGCCTTCTGGACGCGGTGCGGACGGCCGGACAATACGAGCTCTCCGAAGAGGTCGAGACGCCCACGGCGAAGCAGATGCAGACCGGGCGGCTGATGTGCTGCGCGGAATGGCTCGACGCGCCGAGCCAGGTCGCGATCGACCGCAATGACGGCGGGCAGCAGCTGGCCTATATCGGCTGGCCGACCGTGGACGGCAGCTGCGGCTCGGTCGTGAACCTGAGCGGAACGATCAGCGCCTTTGCCACAACGTGCAGCCCGGAGGGCTGCTGGGCGTTCATCCAATACGTTGTGACGCACGCGTCCGACGCGGTATTCGCCGGGTTCGGCTCGCCGCTCTACCGGCCGCTGCTGCAAAAGGCGGTCGAAGAATGGAACGCGGATCCGCTGCTCGCGCCGGAGATCCGGGTCACGGAAGAAGATCTCACGGTGTATCTGGACGCGGTGAACGCCGCGCCGGCGCTGGCCTTCACGGACGAAAGCGTCATGCAGATCATCCGGGAGGAATGCGCCCCGCTGCTGCGCGGCGAGGGCACGGCGGAGGACGCCGCCCGCCGGATCCAGTCCCGCGCCAGCCTGTACATGACCGAGCAATACGGCTGACAAGACAAAAAGCGCCCCGCCGGGACCGGCGGGGCGTTTGGCTTACTGTCTGGACTTCATCAGCGCGCGCATTCTGGCGGCGTGGTCGAGCTGGCGCTTACGCATGCGGAGGGACTTGGGGGTGACCTCCAGCAGCTCGTCGTCCGCGAGGTATTCCATGCACTGCTCGAGAGACAGAACCTTCGGCGGGGCCAGACGGATGGCCTCATCCGAGCCTGCCGCACGCATATTGGTCAGCTGCTTTTTCTTGCAGACGTTGACGGACATATCCTCGTTGCGGTTGCACTGGCCGACGATCATACCGGCGTACACCTCCGTGCCGGGCGCGATGAACAGTGTGCCGCGGTCCTGCACGTTGCCAAGACCATAGGCGCAGGCCTCGCCCGTTTCAAAGGCGACCAGAGAGCCGGTGAGCCGGCGCTCAATGTCACCCTTTACCGGCTGGTACGTTTCCAGCGTCGAGGCCATGATGCCCTCGCCGCGCGTGTCGGTCAAAAATTCGTTGCGGTAACCGAACAGGCCTCTTGTCGGAACGAGGAACTCCAGGCGCATCCGGCTTCCAATCGGGGTCATGGAGATGAGCTCGCCCTTTCTCTGGGCCATCTTGTCGATGACGGAGCCGACGGAATTTTCGGGGACGTCGGCTACCATGCGCTCAATGGGCTCGCAGAGCTTGCCGTCGATCTCCTTATTCAGAACGTGCGGCGTGGAGACCTGGAACTCATAGCCCTCGCGGCGCATCGTCTCAATGAGGATGGACAGGTGCATCTCGCCGCGGCCCGCGACGTTGAACGAGTCTGTGCCGACCTCCTTGACGTGCAGCGACACGTCCTTGAGAAGCTCGCGCTGCAATCTGTCGCGAAGATTCCGGGAGGTGACGTATTTTCCCTCGCGGCCTGCAAAGGGAGAGTCGTTGATGGAGAAGGTCATCTCGATCGTCGGGTCGGAGATTTTGACAAACGGCAGCGGCTCGATGGCGTCGGCCACGCACAGCGTTCTTCCGATCGTGATGTCCGAAATGCCGGAGAAGGCGACGATCTCGCCCGCGCTGGCCTCCTGGATGGGGCTTCTGCCGAGGCCGGTGAACTCATAGAGCGTGACGATCTTCTGCTTTTCTTTGATCGAAGGATCATGGTAGTCGCAGACGATGACCTCCTGGTTCTGCCGGACGGTGCCGCGTTCGATCCTGCCGATGCCGATCCTGCCGACGAACTCGTTATAGTCGATGGACGAGACGAGCAGCTGCAAGGGCCCTTCGCGGTCTCCCTTGGGCGGATCGATATAGTTGACGATGGTCTCGAAAAGCGGCGTTAAGTCCGTGCCCTCTTCGTCGGGGCTGTAGGATGCGATGCCGCGCCGGGCCGAGCAGAAGAGCGTGGGAGATTCAAACTGTTCTTCCGTTGCGTTGAGGTCAAGAAGAAGCTCAAGGACCTCGTCGATGACCTCGTGCACACGCGCGTCGGGCCGGTCGATCTTATTGACGACCACGATGACCTTGTGGCCCAGATCCAGCGCCTTTTGCAGCACGAAGCGCGTCTGCGGCATGGGGCCCTCGGCCGCGTCCACGAGCAGCAGAACGCCGTCGACCATTTTGAGGATCCGCTCGACCTCGCCGGAAAAATCGGCGTGGCCCGGGGTGTCTACGATATTGATCTTGTAGTCTTTATAGTGTACGGCGGTGTTTTTTGCCAGGATCGTGATGCCGCGCTCGCGCTCAAGATCGCCCGAGTCCATGACCCGGTCGGCCACCACCTGATTTTCGCGGTAAACGCCGCCCTGCTTTAACATCTGATCGACCAGGGTCGTCTTGCCGTGGTCAACGTGCGCGATGATCGCAATGTTCCGAAGCTTGTCCTGCGTCATATTCTGCGCCCCTTTCCTGAAGTCCAAAAATAATCTCACAAACACGTATTTTAACACAGCAAATTCGCAATTACAAGATTTTATCGTGCAAATTTCGCCGCCTTTCCGGTATTTTTTTGAAGCAATACCACCAAAGACGCACCGCCGGACAACGCGCCTGCATAAAATGGACGGAAGGAGGGATCCATATGGAACCAATCGACTGCAAACAGGAGCAAAAGGTCTGGAGCCGCGTCATGGCCGCGCAGACGAACCGGCAGACGTCCGCGCCGCAGAACACCGCCCCGGCCTGCATCACGCCCGAGCAGGTGCTGGAGCTGATCGGACACGAAATGCAGGATGCCGCCGTCTATCACGCGCTGTCGTGCCGGATGACGGGCTGCGCGAAAAAGACGCTGGCGGAGCTATCCCGCGACGAGCGCCGCCACGTGAAAAAGCTCTCTGCCATCTATTTTCTGCTCACGGGAAAAAAGGCCTGCCCCCCAAAGCCGGATAGCCCCTGCATCACCTGCAATGCCGAGACGCTCAGACGGCAGTATCAGCTCGAGCTTGCCGCGCGTGAGCGGTATGAGGCCCTCGCGCCGCTTTCAGGAGCACGCGCCTGCACGCTGCGCCAGATCGCGCTGGATGAGTGCCGCCACGCGGGGAAAATTTACGAGCTGCTGCAAAGCTGCCTGTAGCGTACATCGTTCTTTCCAAAGCGGCGGATGACAGACGGCCCGGCGTGTGATATACTATAAAAAATGGAGCAATCCACCGCTTTTGCGGAAGAAAGAGGATCGTATGCCCAAGCGAAAGCCGAATCTCAACACCGTCTACATTTCCGAACGTGTGCAGGAGTGCCTGCGCCCGATCGCCCGCTGCGCCCTGACGAGTGTCGTCGCGCCCATGGGCTACGGCAAAACGACGGCCATCAACTGGTTCCTCGCCGAAAAAACGAAGGGCGGCAAGGCAGTAGCCATCCGGCTGAGCATCTACTCGGGGGCGCTGCCCATCCTCTGGAAAAGCGCGCAAAGCGCCTTCCGGTTCGCAGGCCTGCCCATCCTCGACTCGTTTGAGCTGCCGGAGGGCGACGCGGCGTCTGGGCTCGTGATGGAGGAGCTCTGCCGGGCCTTAGAAGGAAAGACGACCTATTATATCTTCCTCGACGATTTTCACCTGCTGCGCGACGACCGGGCCGTGCGCTTTTTGTGCCGGATCTGCGGAAGGCTCCCGGAAAACGCGCACCTGATCGTCGCCAGCCGCGACCGGTTTTTGCCTGCGGGCGAAATTGTCCGGCTCGGCGGGAATCTGCACCAGATCGGCATGGAGCAGCTGCGTCTGAACCACACGGAGCTGGCCGTCTACGCGCGGCGCTGCGGCACCGAGCTGACCGAGCAGCAGCTCGACACGCTTCTTCGCTCGAGCGAGGGCTGGTTCTCGGCAATCTACCTGAATCTTCTCGCCCTGTCCGAGCGCGGAAGACTTCCGGACGGCAGCTCGGATATCTACGAAATGTTCACCGCCGCGATGATCGAGCCGCTCACGCCCGAGCGGCAGGAATTTCTGGCCGTCATGGGTCTGGCGGACGAATTTTCCGCGGCGATGGCGGAATTTGTGACCGGAAACGCAAAAACAGCGAGCATCATTCAGGATTTAACGAACCAGAACGCGTTCGTCACGCGCCTGCCGGACACGAAGATCTACCGTTTCCACCACATGATGAAGGAGTGCGCCCTGCGCCGGTTTCTGACGCTGCCGGAGGAAAAGCAGATCGCCTACTGGAACCGCTACGGCCAGTGGTACGGCGAACAGAAGCAGTATCTGCACGCACTGAGCGCCTACGGAAGATCCGGCAACAACGACGCCGCGCTGGAAATCGTCGAGCGCGACGCCGGAGATCTTCTTTCAAATCTTCACCCCGAAGAGATCCTTTCCCGCCTGAACGCGTGCCCGCCGGAGGTCCTCATGCGCCACCCGACGGCCATTCTCGTTCTCATGCGCCGGATGTTTACCTGGCGGCAGATTTCGAAAATGCTGGAGCTCAAGGCGCTTCTGGAAAAAGCCATCGAAAAAACGCCCGAAATGGACGAAAAAGAGCGCGGCAATCTTCTTGGAGAGCGCGACCTCATTATGAGCTTTCTCCTGTATAACGACATCACGAAAATGAGCGCCCTGCACCGCAGCGCCAGCCGCCAGATGACGCGCCCTGCCGTCACCATCCGCGCAGGCTCGAGCTGGACGTTCGGCTCGCCGTCGGTGCTTATGATGTACTACCGCGCACCCGGAGAGCTCGAAAAAGAGCGCTTCGAGATGAACGAGTGTATGCCGCACTATTATAAGATCACGAACGGTCACGGCCTGGGCGCAGAGCTCGTCATGGACGCGGAGGCCGAGCTCATGCAGGGAAAGCTGTCGCAGGCGGCCATCGGTCTTGCGCGGGCCAGAGCGAAAATTGCGGGAAGCGGGCAGGAAAACATGGCCCTTTGCTGCGATTTTCTCCAGCTTCGGCTGTCGTTATTCGGAAAAACGCCGCCTCTGGATGTGCAGGCGCGGAAAAGCGCGCTGCTTTCCCGCCACGACGTGGTGCTTTTGAATATGTTCGAGGGCATCCTCGCGTATTACCACGCGCTTTCGGGAGCGGTGCAGAGCATTCCGGAGGTCTTCCGGGAGCACCGGCTCGATACCGTCAACTACTTTGCGCCCGGAAAGCCCATGATGGCGATGATCGAAAATCAGGTCTATCTTGCGCAGGGCGAATACGAAAAGGTCATCGGCAGGGAAGAGCCGCTTTTGTCCGTGTGCGGAGCACTTCACTACGCGCTCGTCGCGCTGCACATCCGCATCCAGACCGCTGCGGCCTGTGAGCGTCTCGGAAACCGCCGCGAGGCGCTGGAGCGAATCAGAAGTGCGATGCAGGACGCCGCACCCGACGGCTTTGCAATCCCGTTTGCTGAAAACGCGCAGGATTTGCTGGAGGTCTATCGGGCGCTTGCCAGAGGAACGAAAGCTCCGTTTGCCGCGCTTATTCTGGAGCTCTCCGACCGGAAGCTTTCGCAGCAGGAGGCGCGGAAGGGACCGGCCGCGCTGACACAGGAGCTGCGGGCGCTGAGTGAGCGCGAACTCTGCGTGGCCCAGCTCATCGCCGCACGCAAATCGAACCGCGAGATCGCCGAGACGCTGTACCTTTCCGAGGGCACCGTCAAGCAGTACATCAACCGCATCTACTCCAAGCTTCAATTGGAGGGCACCGCGCAGGAAAAACGCCGGGCGCTGCGGGAGCTTTTGCAGGAAAACGCGCAGGGCTAACCTTTGGTTAATAGCGTTTTTCTAAGATCCGCCGTACACTATGCCTGTACGGTGGATCTTCGCGTCTGCCGGAGCAAAGGGGGGAGCGCCATGTATCGGAAGTATATCCGGGCCGTCGAGCCGCTGGAAGACTACATTTTGCTGATCGATTTTACCTCCGGGAGCCGTCTGCTGCTGGACATGAAGCCGCATCTGGATACCATCCGGTTTTGCGCCCTCAAACGCCCGGCGGTCTGGAACAGCGCGGAAACCAACGGCGTTTTTGTCCGCTTCGGCCCGGTCGAGCTCAGGAGCTGGTCGCAATGGCCGAGCAGGGCCCGCACGCTTTTTCGTGAGGGTGTAAGGAACCCACACGCTCCGGCAGCGTCATGTGCGAGGTGCGCCGGAGCGTGGGCAGAAACAAAGCACAGGATCAGCCGGGCAGACCGGCATTTGAAACAGGAGGCGCTATGAGAAAGCTTTGGGGATTTATCAACATGGTGGGCCTGCTCCTTGCGGCCGGCGGCTTTATCGCAAAGTCGGCGGTGCTGATCGGGCTTGGCATTGCGGTGGCGGCGCTCGCGCAGTGGCAGAAGGGCCGCGCGGAAAAGGCGCACCGCGAGCAGGCACAGACCACGTCCATTCGCCCGGCGCTGCAAAGCGTCTTTGACACTGCGGACTATCAGCCGGACGCGCGCTTGAGCGATCTGGATATCACGCCCATGCAGCTGCTTCTGCATCAGGACTATCACTATGTCGACGGCTGCGACAAGATCACAGCGACGCATCACGGCGTTCCGGTGCTGCTTGGAAATGTCCGGCTCATGGAGACCGAGACCTTCCGCGACGAAGAGACAAATTTAGAGCGCACGAATGAAAAAGAGGTCTGGCAGGGATTGATGCTGACGTGCAAGGTCGGCCATACCTTCCCAGCCGGCTTCGCCATCTCGCCGCGCGGCAAAATGGACGGTCTTCTGCGCTACGCCGACATGAAGACCGGAAACGACGCCTTTGACAAACGCTTCACCGTCAAGACCGATAACCCCGAGGCCGCGCTTCTGACGCTGACGCCTAAAATGCAGGAAAAGATCTTAGACGCCGCCAACGCGAGTCCCGGCGCGTTCTTTGTGACCTTCTGCCAGGACGGCAGAGCTTCCGCTGCGGTACGCACCGGGCGAAATTTCTTCGTCCCGGACAAAAAGGCCGAAGGCGGCGAACAGCTGGCGGAAAATCTCCGGAAGATCCTGGCCATCATCGACGAAGCAGATCCCATCGCGCCGGTGAAAGCGCAGGAAGGGGCGGACTGATATGACGGCCGGACTTGCGTGTTTGCTGCTCGTTCTGGACCTGGCTGCGCTCGTGCTGCTGCGAAGAAAGCTTCGCGGAAAGAAAAGCGCCCGGACAGCCGTGACGATCGTCTGCGCGCTCATCGCCCTCGCGCTTGCCGGATACCTGGCCCTGACGGCCCTGTTCCTGGACGCGGCGTATCACAAATAACGAAAACCTCCCGCAGCAAACGCAGCGGGAGGTTTTTACGTCAAAAAGCCTCGCAGAGTTTCGCGTCCGCAGCCCCTTTAACAAAGAAGCGTCAGCTTTTTTGATACCTTCAGCTCTCCATCTGCCGGCCGAGGAAGCCCGCGACGGTCTGCACGAGCTTCTGCTCGGCCTCACCCAGCGGCGCGTCGGCCTCTTCCAGCAGCAGCATCACGCAGCCCATGAGATCGCCCTCAGACAAAATCGGTGCGCTCACGCCGAGATAGTACCGCTCAGAGCTGTCCGACGGATGGAGTCTGGCCTGTCCCGGCTGGTAGCGGTAAATTTTCCGCGATTCCATCAGCTGCTCGAGCTCCTGGGAGCAGTGCTTGTCCATGAGCTCGCGCCGCTGCACGCCGTAGGCCGCGATGATGGCGTCCCGGTCAGAAACGGCGGCGATGTGGCCGGTGTTCTTGCCGATGGATTCACAGATCTGTGCGGCAAAGTCGGTCAGATCGCCCATGGGCGAATATTTTTTGAAAATGACCTCGCCGTCCTTTTCCGTATAGATCTCCAATGGGTCGCCCTCGCGGATACGCAGGGTGCGGCGGATCTCCTTGGGAATGACGACTCTGCCGAGGTCGTCAATGCGGCGAACAATACCAGTTGCTTTCATATCGAAATCTCCCTTGTCTGTTAAATACTACAAAGCTATTGTTTGCCGAGTGCGGCAGATTATGCAGAATTCTGTTCCGCTGCCCGACACGGCAAAAATGACCGGAAATGGCAAACACACGGCGAAAAGGAAAGCTGTGTAAAATTCCGTGCGCGGCGGTTCTTGACGCGGTGCGGCTTGCGCGGGTACAATGGAGAAAAAAGCGAAATAGGGAGGCGCGGAATATGGATTTTTTCGGAGCGCTTGCGCAGTGGTTCACGAATAACGAAGGCGGCCTGTCCGTGCTGCTTTCGGCGCTGGCGGCCGTTCTTTCGCTTCTGGCCATCGCGGCGCAGGTCGCAGCGCTTTTCGGCGCGTATGCCGCGCTTGTTCTGGCTCTTCCGATCCTGAGGCGCGAGGAGCTGGAAGAGTGGGCGGAAAAAACGCGGCCGTGCTGCGGGAATTGGAAGCAAAGCGGGTGCGCGGGCGCATGAAACGCAGGCTTCCGCGGTAAATAGGAGACGAGCGCACGTTGTCGTAAAAAGTCAAACAATGTGCCGGCCAATTTTCGGTACTCTCGCCGAAAATGCTCCGAAACGCCCGCATTCTGCCCGGAAAACGCCCGGGGCGCTTGACAGATGGGCCGGAAAAGGGTATGCTAACAGTATCCAGAACAGACCAGTTTTTTTCGGAGGTATGTTTATGCAGCCGCTGATCTTACAATCGGATTTCGGTCTGCAGGACGGCGCTGTCTGCGCCATGTACGGCGTGGCCTATTCCGTCTGTCCGCAGCTGACCATCCAGAATCTGACCCACGACATCACGCCCTATGACATCTGGGAGGCGAGCTACCGCCTGACGCAGACCGTCGCGTACTGGGCGGAGGGCTCGGTGTTCGTCTCCGTGGTCGATCCCGGCGTCGGCTCAACAAGACGCAGCATCGTGGCAAAAACAAAAGACGGCCACTTCATCGTGACCCCAGACAATGGCACGCTCACGCACATCAAAAAGCACGTCGGGTTATCGGCCGTGCGCGTCATCGACGAGACGGTCAACCGCCTGCCAAATTCCGGCGAGAGCTACACCTTCCACGGCCGGGACATTTACGCCTACACGGGCGCGCGGCTGGCCGCCGGCATCATTACCTTCGAGCAGGTCGGCCCCGAGGTGGAGCCCGAGACCGTTATCGAGCTTCCCACCACGCCTGCGACGAAGCTTCCCGACGGCAGCGTCAGCGGAACGATCGACGTTCTCGACGTGCGCTTCGGCTCACTGTGGACGAACATTCCCAATACGCTGTTCAAAACGCTGGGCCTTCAGTTCGGCGATCGCGCGGAGATCCAGGTCCAGAACGACACGCGCGTACTCTACCGCAATATTTTGACGTATGCAAAGAGCTTTGCCGATGTCTACGTCGGAGAGCCGCTCATCTACATCAACTCCCTCGACTGCCTCGCCGTGGCCATCAACCAGGGCAGCTTTGCAAAGGCCTACAACATCGGCACCGGCAACAGCTGGAAGATCACCGTCCGGAAGTTCAAGGGCTTTTTGTAAGTTTATTTGCAGCAAGTCTGCTGCTGATAAGGGCAACACCACACAATTGCGTCTTCGCGCTTCGGCGGATCTTTTCCGCCAATTCTGCAGTTTGAAAAGCTCGAAATACATACAGTATTCCTTCACTTTCCAAACCTTGACTTGGCGAAAAATCTCTCGCCGAATCTGCTTGCCAAATTGCGCGGTGCTGCCAAAAATGTGAAAGTATTCAGGAGGAGAAATCATGAACAGGAAATTCTCTGTCAAGACCATCGTGGCCATTGGCATCGGCGCGGCGCTGTTTTTTGTCTGCGGCCGCTTCATTGCCATCCCGAGCCCCGTGCCCAACACCAGCATCACCATCCAGTATGGCGTGCTTGGCTTCCTGGCTGCGGTGTTCGGCCCCATTGCCGGCCTTCTCATCGGCCTCATCGGCCATGCGCTCATCGACTTCAGCTACGGCTGGGGCATCTGGTGGAGCTGGGTCATCGCGTCGGGTGTGTTTGGCCTTCTGATGGGCCTTTGCTGCATGAAAATGCCGCTGACGGACGGCGTTTGCGGCAAGAAGGAAATTCTTCGCTTTAACCTCACGCAGCTCGTCTGCCACATCATTTGCTGGGGCGGCGTCGCGCCGGTGCTCGACATCCTGATCTATCAGGAGCCAGTCGAAAAGCTCTTTGCGCAGGGCCTCGTATCCGGTATCTCCAACGCCGTGACCACCGCCATCATCGGCACATTGCTGTGCCTGGCCTATGCCGCGGCCAAGCCCAAGAAGGGCAGCTTAGAGGAAGAAAAGTAATAGCGGCAGCGCCGCAAGAATGTGACGCAGCCAGAATAGAAGATATTCTAAAAGCCGGAGCCGGCGAAACGCCGGCTCCGGCTTTGCAAAAGGGAGGGAAGCCGCCTTGCACACGCCTGAGAAAACGCCCGTCATTCGCTTCCGCGATTTTTCGTGGCAGTATAACGCGCAGAAGAACCCGACGCTGCACCACATCGATCTCACCGTCTACGCCGGAGAGAAGCTTCTCATCTGCGGCCCATCGGGCTGCGGCAAAAGTACGCTGGCGCACTGCCTAAACGGCCTGATCCCGTTTTCCTACCGCGGCGAGCAGCAGGGAAGTCTGGAGATCATGGGCCGGGAGACGAAGACGCTCAGCCTGTTTGACATTTCCAAAATGGTCGGCACTGTTTTGCAGGACGCCGATGGGCAGTTCGTCGGGCTGACGGTCGCCGAGGATATCGCCTTTGCGCTGGAAAACGACTGCGTGGAAGAACCGGAGCTTCATGAGCGGGTCTATGCCGCGGCCTGTGAGACCGGCGTGGAGGCGCATCTGCTGCACGCGCCGAACGAGCTTTCCGGCGGGCAGAAGCAGCGCGTGTGTCTGGCGGGCGTGCTGGTGGACAACGTGCCGATTTTGCTCTTTGACGAGCCGCTGGCAAACCTCGACCCTGCGACGGGCAAGCAGGCCATCGAGCTCATCGACGAGATCCGCGAAAAAACCGGCGCGACGGTCATCATCATCGAGCACCGGCTGGAGGATGTGCTGCACCGCAGCGTCGACCGGGTCATTTTGATGAGTGCGGGAGAAATTGCCGCCGATCTGCCGCCGGACGAGCTGCTTTCGTCGAACCTTCTGCGTGAGCACGGTATCCGCGAGCCGCTGTATCTGGCGGCGCTTCGCCACGCGGGTGTGGAGATCACGGCGGACATGAAGCCCGCAAGCCTTCGCACGCTCCGGTTATCTGCGGCGCAGAAGCAGCAGGTCCGGACGTGGATGACCAACACGCCGCCCGCCAAAGAGCCGCCGGAAGCGCCGGTACTTTTGGAAGCGTCGCACATCAGCTTTTCCTATCCCAACGGTAAAAAGGCCCTTCGCGACGTGTCCGTGACGGTCCGCAAGGGCGAAATGCTCTCGATCGTCGGCACAAACGGCGCGGGCAAATCGACGTTTTCCAAGGTCGTCTGCGGTTTTGAGCAGCAGCAGGAGGGAACGCTCACGTTTGATGGGCGCGATCTCATGCAGCTGTCGATCAAAGAGCGGGCCGACCACATCGGCTACGTGATGCAGAACCCCAACCAGATGCTCTGCAAGGTGCAGATCTTCGACGAGGTCGCGCTGGGCCTTGTTTCGCGCGGCGCGGGAGAAGACGAAACGCGAGAGCACGTGGAGTCGGCGCTTCGTATATGCGGGCTTTACCCCTTCCGAAAGTGGCCGGTATCGGCGCTTAGCTTCGGGCAGAAAAAGCGCGTGACCATTGCATCGATCCTGGCGCTCGACCCCGAGCTCATCATTTTGGATGAGCCCACCGCGGGACAGGATTTCCGGCACTACACGGAGATCATGGACTTTTTGCAGGGGCTCAACCGGCGCGGCGTGACGGTCGTGATGATCACGCACGATATGCACCTGATGCTGGAGTACTGCCGCCGGTCGGTCGTCTTTTCAAGTGGCCGCGTGATCGCCGACGCTTCGCCCGCACAGATCCTGACGGACGAGGCCATCATCCGGCAGGCGAGCCTTAAAAAGACGAGCCTTTACGATCTGGCGCTTCTGTGCGACATCGAAGACCCCAGAATGTTTGTCCGGCGCTTTATTGACTATGACCGGGAGGTGCGCGGAAATGACGAATCTGTTTAATTACATCGACCGTCCCTCGCCCATCCACCGGTTGACGGGCGCGACGAAGCTCGTGTGCCTGCTTTTGTGGTCGTTTGCGTCGATGGTCACCTATGACACGCGGCTTCTGATCTTCATGCCTGTGGCGTCATTTTTCCTGTTTTACCTTTCGAAGATCCGGCTGAAGGACGTTTCGTTCATGCTCGGAATGACGGCGGTTTTCATGGTGCTCAACAACGTCATGGTCTTCGTCTTTTCTCCGCAGCACGGCGTGACGCTCTATGGCTCTAAAACGGTGCTCTTTACCATTGCAGGGCCGTATGTTGTGACAAAGGAGCAGCTTTTTTACCACCTCAATCTGGTGCTCAAATATCTGGCGGCCATTCCGATGGTCATTTTGTTCGTCTCGACCACGAACCCGAGCGAGTTTGCGGCCTCTCTCAACCGCATCGGCGTGAGCTATAAAATTTCGTATTCCGTGGCGCTGGCGCTGCGCTATATCCCGGATATCCAGCGCGAGTATCACGACATCGCCCAGTCGCAGCAGGCCAGAGGCATCGAAATGAGCAAGAAGGTCTCGCTCGTCAAGCGGCTCAAGGCCGCCTCAGCAATTCTGATTCCGCTGATTTTATCGAGCATGGACCGCATCGAGGTCATCTCCAACGCGATGGAGCTGCGCAGCTTCGGCAAAAACAAAAAGCGCACCTGGTACATGGCCCGGCCGTTCACCGCAGCGGATATCGGGGCCATGGCCTTCTGCGCCGCGCTTCTGGCGTTTGCCGTCATCGATGTCGTGATGATGGGCAGTAGATTCTATAATCCGTTTTTATGAGTCAAAAAAATAAGGCCCGTGGGAAGAAAGCGCTTCCCACGGGCCTTTTTATGCGCGGTTAAGGATTTTGATTGGCGACGATGAGCTCGACGTGCTTCTGGGCCAGAAGCTGCAAAAATGCTGCGTCGTCAACCGGCTCGTCGATGATGAGCGTGTCAATTTCGTCGAATGTTGCGAACAGGCGAATGGAGTCTGTCGCAAGCTTCTGCGCGTCGGCCAGAACGACCACGCGCTCGGCGGATTTGACCATGATGTGCTTGAGCGTGGCCTGTGCCGGCGTCACGCAGACGAGTCCCTGCTCCTTGCGGATGCCGGTGGTCGTCAGAAACAGCAGCGGCACACGGATAGACTGGATATAGTGCTCGGCGTCTGAACCGACGAGACATTCCTGCCGCCCCTCGAGCGATCCGCCCGTCATATACACGCTCGGCTTTCCGGCACACAGAACGTTCGCCACAGAAAGGGAGTTTGTGATGATCTGCAAATCCTCGCGGTCTGTCAGCTGCTGCGCCAGCGCAACGGCCGATGCGCCGGAGTCCATAAAGATCGTCGCGCCCTTCGGGATGAGCTGCACGGCGGCCTTCGCGACGGCCAGCTTTCCGTCAGTGATGTGAATATTACTGACGATTGCAGGCTGATTATATTTTGCGTAGCCGCGACTGCGAACAATTACGCCGTTGGCCTCCAGAAACGTCAGATCGCGCCGAATGGTCGCCGGAGACTCGTCCAGAAGCGAAATAATGCTGTTAACAGAAGCGCTTTCGTGCTCCATCAAATAATTCAGGATGACCTGTCTGCGTTCATCAATATTCATCGCCAAAATTCCCCTCTTGGTAAAAACCAGTATCATTACCTATATCATAAGCGTTTTTCAAATCCTTGTCAACGGAAATCCGACATTCTTTGATCATTTTTTTCGATTTTAGCGAAAAATTTGGTTGCCGAAAGAAGACAAATGGGTAAAAATAGCACGGTGTATTACAAAATGATTGTAAATAAGCAAAAAGTACGATTTACAAGATTGCATCATGATTGATATTGACAAATAGAAGATTACAAGATAAAGTAGATATCAGAAAAGATAGATAAAGGAGTTGGATGCGATGCAGAAGGAGAAAAAACGCGTGGATCGCTTCCGTTATGGAATGCTGCTGGCGGATCTGCTGCTGCTTTTGATGGCGGGAATTTTATATGGCTGGTCGGTGTTTGTGACGCCGCTGGAGGAAGAGTTCGGCTGGCTGCGGTCGCAGACGTCTTTTACATATACGCTGACGGTTGCGTGCAATACGCTGGCCGGCGTCGGCGCGGCGTACCTTTCGAAAAAGCTTCCGCGGCGGAAAATCATCCGCTTTGCCGCGATTATCGCGCTCGGCGGAATGCTGCTGGCGTCCGCGACGAAGAATCTGTGGCAGCTGTACGTGGGTTACGGCGTTTTGTTCGGGGCCGCAGCGGGTATGGTGTATAACGCGGTATTATCGACGGTTGTTTTGTGGTTCCCGCATATCCCGACGACGATCTCGGGCTTTCTGCTCATGAGCTACGGCTTTTCCGCGGCGGTGTTCGGCCCGCTTTCCAATCTCGGCATTGAGCGATTCGGCTGGCGGACGACGTTCCGGGCGCTGGGCGTTCTGGCGCTGTTGATTTACGCGGTCTGCGCCCAGTTGGTTCGCTGCCCGACGCAGGAGGAGGCGGCGCTTTTGCCGCAGGCCGCAAAGGCAAAAACGGCGGCCGCCGGACGCGACATGGAGCCGAAGCAGATGCTGCGGCAAAAGAGCTTCTGGCTGTACGCCTGCTGGACGGTTCTGATGGCGAGCGTCGGTATGGCGCTTTCTGGCCACGCGTCGCCTATTGCGCAGAGTCTCGGCTATACGGCGGGCGCGGCGGCAATGTTCGCCGGACTCGTTTCCGTCTGCAACGGCGCAGGGCGGCTCATCTTCGGTACGGTCTATGACCGGCTGGGGAGAAAAACGCTTCTCGTTGTCCCGGCGGTCTGCGTGCTGGGCGCAGCGACGCTGATGCTTGCGTGCAATGCGGTGCTGCCGTGGCTGCTGGTTCCGGCGTTTTTGCTGCTGGGGCTCAGCTTCGGCGCGTCCCCCGTGTGTTCGACGGGCTTCATCAAATCCACCTACGGCGCGGCGTATTACAGCATGAATCTGGGGCTGGCAAATCTTGCCGTTCTGATCAGCGCCTATGTCGGCCCCTATGTTTCCGGCCTTCTTTTTGAGCGCAGCGGCTACAGCGCGGTGTATGTAATGATGCTGGGTCTCGCGCTTGGCGGCGCGGCGATGGCGGTGGTTCTGCTGCTCAGCGGCAAAAAAGAAGCGCGTTCGTAACGTACCTCCAATTATAGAGGCGCACCAAAGGAAAACCGGCGACTTTCGCCGCCGGTTTTCTGCCGGAGACCCAAAGCGGGCGCTGATTGCCTTTGATCATATATCGATCATAACGCGAAAAATTGCCGGGAGGCGATGCTTGTTCCGACAGCCGCGTAAAAACGGGCTCCCGCGGGCGGCGGTCGTTGGGAATCCTTTGAAAACTGTATAATATCAACAAAAATGAAGACCAACTTTCGGCAGAATACAGCGCGAAAAGCCGCGCGGAACCAGTTGACGTTTTGACGCTAAGTGATTATAATTAGATTGTAAATGATCGAACGGTGATTATAGCGATGCAGACAACGGAATAAATGAAAACGAGGATGACACATATGAGAATGATGAAAGCACTCTATCACGAAAAAGCGGGACGGCCGAACGCGTCGGTGCGCATGGTTCCCTATCCCACCTGCGGCGACGACGAGGTGATCATCAAGGTGATGGCCTGCGGCATCTGCAAATGGGCGGAAATCAACCACGACACCGTGGGCGGCGGCGGAACGCTGGCAAAATACCCGGTCATCACAGGCCATGAGTTTGCGGGCTATATCGTGGAAAAGGGCAAAAACGTGCAGGGCCTGGAGCTCGGCGAACGCGTGACGGCAGATAACGCCGTTCCGTGCGGCGAGTGCTGGTACTGCAAAAACGGAAAGCCCCTTCTGTGCGAGCACTTCGGCTCCTACGGCCACAATAAAAATGGCGGCTTTGCGCAGTATATGAGCATGATCGCCAAAAACATCGTCCGCGTTCCGGACAATCTGAGCTTTGACGAAGCCAGCGTCACAGAGCCCGTTGCCTGCGCGATGGAATGCTTTGACCGCGCAAATTTGCAGCCCGGCGAGCGCGTGCTCGTCAGCGGCATGGGCCCGCACGGCATGATTCTCGCGCAGTTGTGCCACAACTCGAGCGCGATTCACTCCTACGCCGTGGGTCTGGTGCAGTCGCGGCTCGATACGCTGGCAAGCTACGGCGTGCCGACGATTCTGGCTGACCGGCATGATTATTCGGTGCACGAGACAAAAATCCGCGAGCTTTGCCCCGACGGCGTCGACGTGATCATCGATACCTCCGGCTCGTGGCCGATGGTGCAGAGTTTGCTGAAATTCCTCAAAAAAGGCGGCCGGTTCATCCAGTACGGCAGCTATCACAGCGGCATCCAGATCGACGACCCCGCAAAGTTCCTCAACGATCTGCATTTCAACAACCAGAGCTATATCGGCGTCAGCTGCCAGGTCAACAACTTCCCACGTGCGGTGGAGTATATGGCGAGCGGCAAGTGCAATGTCTCGACGCTTGTCACCCACACCTTCGACCTCGACGATTATTTCCTGGCGCTCGACACCAACAAGACAGACAAATCGACTCTCAAGGTCGTCATCCATCCCAACGGAGACCCCAACGTTCCGCTGGACTTAAGCAAGGAGGCAAACGAATGAAAAACCAGGCAATGGTTATGACCGATGTGCGCAAATTTGAATTGCAGGACGTCGAAATGCCCGTCGTCGGGCCGGACGAGGTCGGCATTGAAGTCAAGCGCATCGGTATCTGCGGCTCCGACATGGGCTTTTTCGACGGCAAGGCGTTCTCCATTTTTCCGGACTCTCTGCCGTTCATTCTGGGCCACGAGTGCGCAGGCGTCGTGTATGAGACTGGTGCAAACATCAGGCACCTGAAGGTTGGAGACCGCGTTGCGGTTGAGCCCGGCGTGCCGTGCGGCAAGTGCGAGTTCTGCGAAAGCGGCCGGTACAATCTCTGCCCTGACGTCGTGTTCATGGCGACGCCGCCGGTAAACGGCTGTATGCGCCGGTATATCAGCCATGCGGCACACAAAACCTATAAGCTTCCGGACAACATGAGCTTTACAGAAGGCGCGCTCGTCGAGCCGCTTTCCGTCGGCATCCACGCCGTGCAGAGAGGCCGCGTGAGCGTCGGCAAGACCGTGACCATTCTCGGCGGCGGCTGCATCGGTATGTGCACGCTGCTGGCGGCGAAGGCCTGGGGCGCATCGCGTATCATTGTGTGCGACCTGTTTGAAAGCCACCTCAAAAAGGCGCTGGAAATCGGCGCGACGGATGTTGTCAACTCCCGCGAGAAAAACGCGATCGAAGAGATTATGCGCCTGACGGACGGCGTCGGCACTGACGTGGTCTTTGAGACTGCGGGGGCGCCGGTTACGGCCGAGCAGACCAGCCATATTGTCAAGCGCGGCGGCACGATCGTCATGGTCGGCAATATCTTAAAGGAAGTCCCGTTCAGCTTCCGCAACCTTTATAAAAAGGAAGCGGAGGTCCGCGCGGTGTTCCGGTACAACAACACCTATCCCGTCGCCATTCAGGCCATCTCCACAGGCCGGCTCAAGGCGATGGACATCGTAACGAACGAGTTCCCCTTCGAACAGTCCGAGCAGGCGTTCTGCACGGCGCTCGACGACAAGGAGAACTGCGTCAAGTGCGTCATCCGGCTTGATGACGGAAAGGAAGGGTAAGTATGAAGCTGTTCAGCGTCAATCCCGACATTCACTTTTTCGAAACCGTCCGCGCCTTTGCAGACGAGTTCGGACTCGACGAAAGCGATCTGATTTTCACCGAGAAGGTCATTTTCGAAAACTACATCCAGCCCATGAACCTCCCGTGCCAGACGATGGTGCGCGACGATTTTGAGACCGGAGAGCCCTCGGAGCCGGCCATCGACCGGATGCTCCAGTCTCTCGCGGAAAAAAGCTATCGCCGCATGATCGCCATCGGCGGCGGCAGCGTCATGGACACGGCCAAGGCACTTGTTATCGACGGCGCGTACCCATTTGCGCACTTGTTAGATAAAAAGGAGCCCAACACCGCCTCGCATGAGCTCATCAACATCCCCACCACCTGCGGCACCGGCGCGGAAATTTCCTCCGGCGGCATCTATTTCATGCAGTCGACCGGCCTCAAGTCCGCCATCGTCGGCGCGGGAGTCAACCACGCAGTACTGATTCCCGAGCTCATTGAAAAGCTCCCATTTAAGATTTTCTTCCTCTCGTCCATGGACGCGCTGAGCCACGCAGTCGAAGCGTATCTGTACGCGGAGGACGTCGTCAACGAGTTTGGCCTTGCCATCGCGGCCAGCGCTATCCGCACGAACCTCGAGTGCCAGGCAGAGCTTTATAACAAGGGCGTCGACGCCCGCGTGCCGCTGTGCCGGAAATTCCTGATCGCCAGCTGCATGGGCAATATGTCCCTGACGGCGAACGGCGCGAATCTCGTGCACGCGATGGCCTATCCCCCGGCGGAAAAATTCCATATGGCGCACGGTGAGTCTGTGTACCAGTTCCTGCTGCCGGTTCTCAAACTCTATGATCGGATCTGCCCCGCAGAGCCCCGCTTCCGCGAGCTGAAAAAGATCATTTCCGGCTGCGTGCAGAAGGCTGGCTTTACCGGAGACGAGGACAAGGTCCTTTCGGAGCTTGAGCAGATGCTCGACAAAATCATGCACCTGCGCACCATGACAGAAGTCGGCATGACGGCGGAGGATATTGCGCCGTTTACCAAAAATATTGTTGATACCAAGCAGCGGCTGCTCACCAAGGCGCTTTGCCCCGTGGACGCAGAGATGATCGCTTCGATGTATCAGGAAAGATTATAATTTTAGGAGGTACTTACATATGAAAATTGCATTTGGCGTTGATCCCGGCGGATGGGAACTCAGAGAAGGCGTAAAGAAGCATCTGGAAGAAATGGGTCACGAGGTTATTGACGTCGGCACGCAGGACATGCAGAACGCAATCCCCTATATGTATGTCGGCAGAAATGTCGCGCAGGAAGTCACCTCCGGCCGCGCCGATTTCGGCGTCGTCATGTGCGGCACCGGCATCGGCATCAGTATGGCGACCAACAAGAATAAGGGCGCACGCTGCGCGTTCTGCGACAGCTACTACATCGCAAGAGACAGCCGTATCGTCAACAACGCCAACATCATCGCCCTCGGCGCAACGACGACGTCTCTTCGCATGGCAAACGAAATGATCGATGTATTCCTCGCGACCGAATGGGGTCAGGGATTGCCTGAATTCCGCGTCGAGCGCATCAAGAACGGCGCGAAGAGCTTTGCGGAGTTTGAAGAAGAACAGTTCAAGTAAGATCGGAAAACGTAAGAGGTAAAGCTATGGCTGTAAATGATATCAGAGAACTCAAAATGCACGCCATCCAGGGCCGGAAAAACGTTTTGCGGATGATCAAGGCAGAGGGCGGCGGCCATCTGGGCCCGGCGTTTTCCTGCATGGACATCGTGACGGCGCTCTATTTCCACACGCTGCACGTCGATCCGAAGAACCCCAAAATGCCGGAGCGCGATATTTTCCTGCTGTCCGCCGGGCACAAGGCAATGGCGCAGTACGCGATCATGGCGGAGAT
>DJQK01000068.1:0-22130 GCA_002437575.1 Clostridiales bacterium UBA6388
CCACTCGTTCCCGTGCACCATATCCGCGGCCACATCGCGGCCAATTACCTCGCGTATCCGGAGCTAACACCGCCTTTTATCTGCCTCGTTGTTTCAGGCGGGCACACGCTGATCGTCGACGTGCGCGGTTACACGGATTTCAGAATTCTCGGCACGACGCGAGACGACGCAGCAGGGGAGTGCTTTGACAAGGTCGCCCGCGTTTTGGGAATGCCGTACCCCGGCGGCGCGGCGCTGGATAAATGCGCGAAAACAGGAGACGAGGAAAAGTATCCGCTGCCGCACACGAAGCTTTCGGGAAATCCTCTCGATCTGTCGTTTTCCGGGCTTAAGACGGCGGCCCTGAACCTCATTCATATGCACGAGCAAAAGGGCGAGTCAATCGACATTCCGTCTCTGTGCGCGTCGTTTTCCAAAGCGGTCAGCGAAATGCTCGTCCCGCGGACGATGCAGGCCGTGCGCGAAAGCGGCTATCGGAAGCTTGCCATCGCAGGCGGTGTCGCGGCCAATTCGCGCATCCGCGCGGACTTTAAGCGGCAGTGCGAAACGCTCGGGGTGAGACTCTACACGCCGCCGCTTTCCCTCTGCGGCGACAACGGCGCGATGATCGGCAGCCAGGGCTATTACGAGCTTCTCGCCGGAACAAGAGCCGGGCAGGATCTCAACGCCTTCGCCACGCGCTCGATCGAGCAGAATTACGAGTAACGAAAATACCAAAGCAGGTGCGCAGGATGGCTGCGCACCTGCTTTTTTGACGGCGCGGCTTCAAAAAGTTACATTATGTAAATAATTATGGTGTTATGTAATCTGATTTCGCACCTTTACGCGGTAGAGTGCTTCGTTTGCGGAATTGGCGAAAATTAGTAATAATCCGATTCCGGGTTGAAAACAGGAAGAAATTTCGTTGTGCAAAACCTTGTGGACAGTGTGAATAAGTGTGCACATCCGTCTTGCAGATTATGATTATGGTTAACTGCCCGCGCTTCTCCGGTCTAAACGCGAACGAGCCTGCATACGATGAAGCAAAAGGAGGCGGAAACATGGCAAAGAAGAAGGGGACAAGAAGCACCGGCGTTTTGCTGGCAATGGCCACGGCAGGGGAGGTGCTTCTGACGCTGGCGCTGTCGGCTATTTCGGCGGCGCTGGTGAGATCCGGCGTGATCGGTCAATCGAGCATCGGCACTGCGGGGCTCGCATCGAGTGCGCTGGCGGTATTTCTGGGAAGCCTGCTTGCGGCAAAGCAATTTCAGCAGAAGAAGCTTCCGCTCACGATGGCGGCCTGCGGGGGCTATCTGGCGCTGCTTTTGCTTGCGAACCTGCTGTTCCTGCCGGGGATGCCCGCGGGGGCGCTTGGGGTGATTTGCCCGGCGGCTGCGGCAGCTTTGCTTGCGGCGGTGCTGGCCGGAAGGAAGCCAAAGCGCAGGTACCACAGGTGATGCAGGAAGTCCTGCAAAATGCAAAATAGTAAATAGTATTTACCTAACGCAGGATACGTGCAGGAATTCCTTCAAAATCAATATTTGAGGCGAAGGCCCGGCTTCTCCCACCAGATATGGTGGCGTTTTAAGAAAAGTTCGGTTTTCGGACGCCTCTCAGTTGCGAGATTTACATAAAACAATTGACATAAGACCTTGTCATAATTTACAAAGATTCTGAAAAGTTCCGATTTTTCTTGAAATCTCAAGCGATTTGCGGTATAGTAAGGACACTTCCCAAAAGCCGGACTGGTAGAAATAACGCGGAATTCATAATTTCGGCTTTTTTGCGGAGGATCGCTGCGGCGCACTGCGGAGGACTCTGTCGGGCGCACGAGCACGTGCAGTTTTGGAAATCGTTTGATGCACACAATATCTTGTAGCGATGGAAAGCTGCAGGTGCGGTTTCCCCCAAGATGCACGGTTCGCTGCAAAAATGAACGCCGCAGGCACGGAAAGGCCGAAACATGGACAACATCATTGCCAGATACGAAGATTACCTGATCAACACCAAACACGCGTCGGCCAACACGGTATCGTCCTATATGCGCGATATCCGGCAGTACGCGTCATATCTGTCCGGCATCGATGTGCCTGTTTTAGAGGCCGACCGGAACGTCATAAACGCCTATATGCAATGGCTGACCTCGATCGGCAAGTCGCCGGCGACGGTCTCACGGTCTCTGGCTTCCATAAAAAGCCTGTACCTCTTTGCCATCAGCGAAGACGAGATCGAGCACAACCCGGTCTATAATATCAAGGTCGAAAAGGCCGAAAAGAAGCTGCCGCAGATCCTCTCCGGCAAGGAGGTCGAGCTTTTGCTTGAGCAGCCGCGCACGAGCGACATGAAGGGCTGCCGCGACAAGGCGATGCTGGAGGTTTTGTACGCGACCGGCATCCGCGTGAGTGAGCTCATCAACCTCAACATCGACGACGTGAGCATCACAGGCGGCTTCATCCGCTGCGAATCGGGCGGCAAGACGCGCATCATTCCGCTCTATCCCGAGGCCGTGCAGGCGCTCAGGACGTACATAGAGACTGTGCGGCAGAAGATGCTGGCCGTTCCTTCCGAGCACTCGCTTTTTGTGAACGTCTCCGGCGAGCGCATGAGCCGGCAGGGCTTCTGGAAGATCATCAAGTTCTATCAGGAAAAGGCGCAGATCGACAAGGACATCACCCCGCACACCCTGCGGCACAGCTTTGCCGCGCATCTGCTCGAGAACGGCGCGGATCTTCGCTCCATTCAGGAAATGCTCGGCCACAGCGACATTTCCTCCACGCAGGTCTACGCGCACCTGGTCAAGCAGAATCTGAAATCTGTCTACAATAAGTACCATCCCAAGGCATAAAAAATGCCCGCAGTCTTCGCGGCTGCGGGTTTTTCATAGGAAAAGCGCCGGTTTTCGGCGCTTTTTTGCGTTATTGGAGGCTTTTTTGAATGTCCAGAAGGGAAGCGCCGGTTTGGCGCGCGATCTTCGCGAGGTCTTCAAACTCCGGCTTCCGCTTTGTTACGCCGTAGCCTTCGGAAACCTTGACGCGCACGGGGCCGTGTTCGGTTTCGAGAGTCTGCGTCTGGCGCGAAAGGGTGTACCGCCGGAAAACGGCCTCCCGGACGCCGAGCGTCGTTGTGTGCCGGAACAGAAGAGAGAGCATTTTCTCGCGGTCTGACGGTTTACACATACAAGTCAGCAGCACGCCGGGGCGGTTTTTCTTCATGATCACCTGCGTCGTGTAAACGTCCAGCGCACCGGCCTGAAGCAGCTGCTCGGAGGCAAAGCCGATGGTCTCTCCTGTGCAGTCGTCGAGATTGCACGAAAGCTCGACGATTTCCTCCCGCGGCGCGTCCAGTTCCCCGAGCATCGCCCGGACGCAGTTGGCGGCGGGGAAGTCCTTCGTTCCCATGCCGTAGCCGGACTTCAAAAGCTTCATCGCGGGCATCGTGCCAAATTCTGTGACGAAATGCGTTAAAAGCGCCGCGCCGGTCGGGGTGCAGAGCTCGCCCCGGATCGCGCCGCCGTAGATGGGAACGCCCTGCAAAAGAAGCGCCGTCGCGGGTGCGGGGACCGGCAGAATGCCGTGGGCGCAATGGACCTGCCCGCAGCCGACGTGCACGCTCGACGCGTAAATTTTCTCCGGCGCGAGAAGGTGCATGAGAAGGCACACGCCTACCACGTCCGCCAGAGCATCCAGCGTCCCGACCTCGTGGAAATGGATCTGGTCCAGCGGCATTCCATGCACCGTCGATTCCGCCTCTGCGATCCGGCGGTAAACCGACAGCGCGTCGTCCCGCACGGCCTGCGGCAGCTCGAGATGCGAAAGAATGTGTTCGATGTCATGCAGCGTCGTGTGGGCGTGGTGATGCTCACGCTCGTGCATTGCGTCCAGCTCTTCTTCGCCGCGCACGAGAACCTGCATATGCGTGCCCGCGACGCCGCACTTGACGGCGGGCTCCGGAGAAATTTCGATGCCCGGAAGGCCAAGCGCCGCCATTTTATCAAGGAACGCCTGTTTGCCCTCCAACAGCTCATAGAGCGCCGCCATCAGCATATCGCCCGCCGCGCCCATCGAGCAGTCCAGATATAATACTCTCATAGTACACTCCTATACATACAAAATGCGCCGCTGTTTTCAAACGTCAGCTTCTCTGAGAGTCTGCTCCGATATGATTGATCATGCTGGCCAAATACCCTGCGCCAAAGCCGTTGTCGATGTTCACGACGCTCACGCCGCTGGCGCAGGAATTGAGCATGGCAAGTAAAGCCGCCACGCCGCCGAAGCTGGCCCCATAGCCAACGCTTGTGGGAACAGCGATGACCGGGCAGTCGGCCAGACCTCCAATCACGCTTGCCAGAGCGCCCTCCATGCCCGCGATGGCGACAATGGCCTGCGCCTGCATCACGTCGTCCGTGTGCGATAAAAGCCGGTGCAGCCCCGCAACGCCGACATCATAGAGCCGCACGACCTCGTTTCCGAGCGCTTCTGCGGTCAAGGCGGCCTCTTCGGCGACGGGCTGGTCGCTCGTGCCGCCGGTGGCGATGACGATCTTGCCGCGGCCAGAGGGCTTCGGCATCATGCCCGCAATGCCGACGCGCCCGAGCGCGTGATACGTAAGCGGCAGCTGCGGGGCAAGAACGTCTGCGGCCTGCTGAGAAAGCCTTGTGATCAGAACGGTCTTCTGGCCGTGACGCAGCATCGCCTGCGCGATCTTGAGGATCTGTTCGGGCGTTTTTCCCGCGCCGTAGATGACCTCGGCTGCACCCTGCCTGAGTGCGCGGTGGTGGTCTAATTTCGCAAAGCCGAGATCTTCAAAGGGCGCTTCTTTGAGAAGCAGAAGGGCGCTGTCTACCGACGTTTCGCCCGCCGCGACGGCTTGCAGCAGTTTTTTGATCTCCAACTGCTCCATGTCTACCTCCCGTTTAAGTCCAGGAGCACAACATCAAAGAAGGGCCTCAGATTCTCCAGAATTTCAGATCTTCTCGTCAGCGCCTGCTGCGTCTGCGAAGGCTTCAGCTGCACCCGCGCCGCGCCGTGAAAAACGCGCACACGCAGATCCGTAAACCCGAGCGCAAACAGCGCCTGCTCCGCGCCCTCGATTTTGGACAGCAGCTCCACTGTAATGCGGTCTCCTGTCGGAACGCGCGTGGCCAGACACGCGTAGGCGGGCTTGTCCCACGTAAAAAGCTGCGCCTTGCGCGACAATTCGCGAATTTGCGGCTTGGTAAGGCCGCACAGGCGAAGCGGGGACAGGACAGACATCTCCGAAAGCGCCTTCATACCGGGTCGGTCGGAGGCATCGTCCGACGCGTTCGTGCCGTCGAGCAGCACCGTGTACCCATCAGAAAGCGCCTGCCTCTGCAAAGCGCCAAAGAGCATCGTCTTGCAGTAATAGCAGCGGTTTTCCGGATTTTTCGCGACGGCTTCGTCCTGCAATGCGTCGAGCTCGAGCACATGAAGCTCCGCTCCCAACTGCGCACAGAGCTTTTTTGCGTCCTCGAGCTCAAAGGCGGGCTGGAACGCCGTTTTGATGAAATAGGGCCGGATGTCCGCGCCGGCCTGCATCCCTGCGTAGAGCAGATACGACGAGTCGACCCCGCCGGAAAAGCCGAGCGCCGCCTTCGGGTGCGCGGTGAAAAATTCGTTCAGTGTCATAAAATGCCTCTAAAGAAAAGAATGTTATGCCATACAGTATAGCCGAAACGACGCTTGCTTGCAAGAGCAAAAACCGACAAAAACGGTAGGCAGGTTGCGGGGAAACTTCTCCGGTATATTCTCCCTCGCAGGGCAATAGACTGTGGTGGGAGGGATGCGGATGGAAGCATTTGAAGCGGTTCGCAGTGTGCTGCCGCCGCGATATCGGGGGCTTGATTTTTCGAAGGTTTGCGAGCTGCGCCTTCGCGCCGGACAGGCTCCGGCCATTGTCATCGCGCAGCAGGAGAGAAGGCTTGCGGGGCTGGTGCGGCCGGACGAGCTTTCGGAAATTCTGCGCCGCGCGACGGGAAATTCGCTTTACGCCTGCGCGGACGCGCTGCGGCAGGGCTTTGTGACGCTTTCTGGCGGACACCGCGTGGGCGTTTGCGGGGAGGCTGTGCAGAAAGATGGGCAGATGGCGGGCTTTTCCGCGGTGAGCTCTGTTTGTATCCGGCTGGCAAGAGATGTCCGTCTGGACGAAAAATTATTTTTGCCGCACCTGTCCGGGTCAAGCCTCATTCTGGGCCCGCCGGGAAGCGGAAAAACGACGCTTCTTCGCGCGTGTATCCGGGCGCTTTCCCGCGCAGGGCAGCGTGTTTGCGTCTGTGATGAGCGCGGCGAAATTGCCGCGATGACCGGCGGCGCGGCACAGTTTGATCTCGGGCCGCAGACGGACGTGCTTTCCGGCGCGGAAAAAGCCGGAGGCATGGTGCTGCTGCTTCGTGCGATGGACCCGCAGTGGATCGCGGCGGACGAAATTACCGCGCCATGCGACATTGCGGCGATGGAGCAAATCAGCTACTGCGGGGTGAAGCTTCTGGCCACTGCGCACGCAGGATCGATCGAAGCGCTTCACGCAAGGCCGTTATACCGGTCGCTTTTGTCGCTGGAGATCTTCAAAACGGCGTTCGTTCTGCGGCCGGACAGATCCTTTTTGGTTCAGGAGGTGGAAGCATGATCCGGCTTTTTGGAGCCAGCCTCGTGGTGCTGGCGGCAAGCGCGGCAGGCTTCGGCTTTGCAAAAAACGTGCGGCTTCAATGTGCGCAGTTAGACGCGCTTTCCTGGGCGCTGGAGACGATGGCGGGCGAAATGTCCGCGCGGCTCACACCGCTTCCGGAAATTTTCCTGCTGCTCGGCTCCGGCGGGCAAAGGGACGTTTCGCTCTTTTTCAAAACTGCCGGACTGGCGCTCACGACGCCGCCGGGCTGTACGGTGCCGGTCGCGTTCAAGCGGGGCTTTGCGGCGGCAGCGAGCTTCCGGCCCGGCGAACAGGCCGTGCAGGCGCTCTATGCGCTCTCAGCAGGGCTTGGGCGGCTGGAACTCGAGCGGCAGCTGGCCGCCATCGAACAGGCGAAGACGGCCGTCACAAGGGAGCTTCTTAGCTTACAGGCGCAAAAGCAGGTACGGACCAGATGCTATGGAACGATCGGCGTGTGCGCAGGACTTGCGCTGGCCGTGATCTTATTGTAACGATGGAAATTGATCTGATCTTCAAAATTGCCGCCGTCGGCATCATTGTATCCATTCTCAATCAGGTGCTCGTGCGCTCGGGGCGCGAGGAGCAGGCGACGATGACGTCGCTTGCCGGGCTCGTGGTCGTTCTGATGATCGTCGTGCAGCGCATTGCAGCGCTTTTTGACCTGGTCAAGACGCTCTTCCGGTTTTAGCGATGGAGGCGTATGTGAAGCTGGCGGCGTGCAGCGTCGTGTGTGCGCTTTTGTGCGCGGTCGTAAAGCCGCACGAGGGAGCAATTGCCCTTGCCATTTCGATCCTCTGCGCGGCTGCCGCGGCGGTTGCGGCGATGGAACTGCTCTCTCCGGTGCTGGACTTTTTCGAAGAGCTGCTTACCTTTACGGGGCTGTCGTCTGCGGTTTTTTCGCCGCTGCTCAAAACCGTGGCCATCGCGCTTCTGGGGCAGATCGCCTCCGCGTTTTGTCAGGACGCGGGGCAGGGGGCGCTTGGGAAAATGGTCGAGCTGTGCGGGACGGCTTTGTGCCTGTGCGCGGGGCTTCCGCTGGCGACGATGCTGTTAGAGCTTTTGCAGGAGCTGGGAGGCGGATGAGGAAGCTTTTCTTTGCCGTTTTTGCGGTGTTTTTGCTTGCCGCTCCGGTCCTGGCTGCGGATGGGGAAGCGGAGCTTCCCACCGATTTCGGGGCGCAGGCGCTGGAGGACGCGCTGGACGGAGAAACGCGCGAGGCGCTTTTGGACGTGCGCCCCACCTCGGGCGGCGATTTCGGAAAAACGCTTCTGCACATTCTGAAAACCGCGCTCACGCAGTCGCAGTCGGGCTTTCGCGCGGCGATCTTCGCGGGTGGGAAGCTGCTTGCGGCGGGGATCCTCTGCGGCTTCGCGGCAAACACGCAGGAGAGCGGAACGAAGCTTCCGGCCATTTTGGCCGGTGCGTTCGCCATCACGGCGCTGTGCACGAAGGATGTGCATGGGGCGATCGGCCTTGCGCGGGAAACGGTGCAGAAGATCTCGGATTTTACGGCGCTTCTGCTGCCGGTCCTGTCGACGAGTCTGGCCGCGTCCGGCGGGAGCGTGAGCGCGGGGGCGCTTCTGGCGGGTGGGTCTGTCGCGATGAGCGTGCTGACGAGGCTTTCAAGCAGTCTTCTCATCCCGCTCGTCTATGTATACATCCTGCTCGCCGCAGCAGAAAGCGCGTGCGAAAGCGCGGGGCTCGGCAAGGTGCGCGAGCTCGTGGGCTGGGCCGTATCTCTGCTGATCAAGGGCGTCTGCGCGGCCTTTGCGGCGTATTTGTCGCTCACAAGGATTTTATCCGCCCCGGCAGACGCTGCGGCTGTAAAGGCGGCGCAGGCCGCGTTTTCGGGGATGGTGCCGGTGGTGGGGTCTATTTTATCGGACGCGTCGGAATCGCTCTTGGCGGGCGCGGGTCTCATCCGAAGCTCGGTGGGGCTCTTTGGGATGCTGGCGGTCCTGGCCATCGCGGCGGCGCCTTTTTTGCAGCTGGCGGCTTACTATCTGGTCTTGAAGGTCGCGGGCGCGGTCAGCGTGGACGCGGTGTGCCCGACGCACGCGGCGCTTTTGTCGCACCTGTCGGCGGCGATGGGCTATATGCTGGCGATCGCGGCGAGCGCGATCTGGATGGGGCTTATTTCGGCGGCGTGCTTTTTGCAGGCGGTGGTGCATTGATGGACGGGCTCAGAAGGTATCTTTTTTCCCTGGCCGCGGCGGCGCTTTTGTGCGCGATGGTGAAAAGCCTTGTGCCAAAGGGGAAAATGGAGCGCGTGGTATCCATGCTCTGCGGCGTGTTTCTGGCGATGACGGCGATGAGCCCGCTTGCAAAGTGGTCTCTTCCCGATTTTGCCGCACAGCTTTCCAAGGTGCAGATCGCGGCGGAGGAGGCGAAAACCGGCGTGGAAATTCAAAGCCGCGAAGCGCTTTGCGCCATCATAAAGGAAAAGACGCAGACATATATATGGGACAAAGCGAAGGAGCTTGGCCTTGACGTGGAAGTCACGGTCACGGTCGAAACGAAGGGCGAGTATCCCTATCCGGCCGCAGTGCATATAAGCGGCCCCTGCACGGCCTCGCAGCGGCAGGCGCTCACCGGATACATCGAAGAAAACCTCGCCATCGGAAAGGAGCGGCAGCTTTGGACGAACGAATGAAAAAGAAGCTCAAAACCGGTTTGGAGCGTGCAAAAGGGCGTCTGGCGCAGTGGAAGATCCCGGCACTTTTGCTGGCGCTCGGCGCGGTGCTGCTTTTGTGGCCGTCCGGCGAAACGAAAACGGACGCAGCTTCCGAGCAGAAGACCCCTTCCGAAGCGCAGACGCGAGATGACGAGGCGCGGCTGCAAACGCTACTGCGATCGGTCGAGGGCGTCGGGCGGGTGGAGGTGATGCTCACGTGCGCCGAAAGTGAGACGCTCGTCTTTCAGACCGACACGCGCGAGTCCGGCGATACGCGCGAGGAAACGACGGTCTTTTCTTCGGGGCAATCGTCTCAGAAAACGCCCGTCGCCGTCAAAACCGTCCAGCCGCCGTGGCGCGGGGCCGTGATCGTCTGCGACGGCGCGGAACGGGCCAGCGTGCGCCTTGCGATCGTCGAAGCGGTTTCTGCCCTCACAGGGCTTGGAAGCGATAAAATCAGTGTCATCAAAATGAAACGGCAATAGGAGGATGAAAAACATGAAGATCTGGAAACGAAACGCGGTGCTGGCGACGGTGCTTCTGTTCATCTGTGCGGGCGTGTATCTCAACTGGTCGTACAACCAGAAGCAAAAGCCGCAGGACTTAACAGACACGCTGAACGCCGAGCAGGTGATGGGGGAGTCTACGCTTCAATTGGAGGATGCAGCAGAGCCGGTTTCTCTCGACGATGCGGACGCGAGCGCGGCGGACTATTTTGCGCAGGTGCGCCTTTCGCGGCAGACCTCGCGCGACAGCGCCGTGGAGCTTCTCGAAGAGACAATCGCCTACGATGAAGGGACTGCGGTTGGAGACACCGCCTCGCAGACCCTGAACCGCATTGTGGGAACCGCGCTCAGTGAAGCGCAGATCGAAAGCCTCATCATCGCCAAGGGCTTTTCCGACTGCGTGACGTATATCGCCGACGATACCATCTCCGTCGCGGTCTCCGCGCCGGCCGAAGGGCTCTCGACAGCCGACGTCGCGCTCATTTCGGACGTCGTGACCAGCCAGACGGACGCCGATCTTTCGCAAATTCGCGTCATCGAGGTCAAGCAGCCGTAAAAACAGGTTGAAATTCCGGCAGTTTGTGGTACAATGTTCGCATAAGCACCGAAACCCGGAGGTATTACGATGGCTGAAAACAAAGAATACTTTACGCAGGAGATGGAAAACGGCGCCATTCAGATCTCGGAGGACGTCGTCGCGTCTGTGACCGGCATGGCCGTGCTTGAGGTCGAGGGCGTGTGCGGTTTATCGAGCTCCATCGGAACGGATATCGCCGAAATGCTCGGCATGAAGACGCTTTCGAAGGGCGTGCGCCTGTCCGCAAACGAAGACGGTGCGCTCAAAATCGACTGCGACGTCGTGTCCAGATTCGGCCAGAACATTTTTGAGCTTGCCAAAAACGTGCAGGAAAACGTCAAAACGAGCGTCGAGTCCGTCACGGGCCTCACCGTCGCGGAGGTCAACGTCACCATCTGCGGCATCGCCCTGCCGAAGGACACAAAGAAATGAGCGGAAAAATAAACCCTTTGCCAATTGCGACAAAGGGTTTATTTCTGCCGAGCAATCGTGTATAATAAAAGCCACTTTTGAAAGAAAACCGCCCGAACACGCGGCGAAGGAGAACTGTAATGACCAGATCGAACGCGCGGGAAATTGCCTGCCACCTTGTCTATGAAATGAACTTTAACGGCATCACCGCCGACGAGGCGATGGACCTTCTGATGGACCCGGACTACTATCCGACGCTGGCCTCCGAGACTGAAATTTACGCCGAGCGTCCGTCGGGCAAGCAGGCGGAGTACTTATCAGGCGTTGTCCGCGGTGTGGAGCGCGAGCGCGAGAAGCTGGAACACTTCATCGAGAAAAACGCCGTCGGCTGGAGCTTATCGCGCATTTCCAAGGTCGCCGTCGCGGTCATGGAGGTCGCGATGTACGAGTGCGAGCACGAAGAAGATGTCCCCACGGCGGCCGCCATCAGCGAGGCTGTGGAGCTGACAAGAAAATATGAGGACGAGGACGTGGTGTCCTTTGTCAACGGTATTCTCGGAAAATTTGCCAGAGAGGGTCTTTCACAATGATGGTCCTGGGCCTGGATACCAGCAACTACACCACCTCCGTGGCTGCATTCAACGGCGTGAGCGGTAAAAACTGCTCACGTCTTTTGGACGTGAAGGAGGGCCAGCTCGGTCTTCGGCAGGCAGACGCGCTGTTTTCACACGTCAAACGCCTTCCCGAGCTCGTCGAGCGGCTGTTTTTAGAGCTTCCGCGCGAGGAAATTCGGGCCGTCGGCGCGTCGGCAAGACCCAGAGCCGTCGAGGGCTCGTATATGCCGTGCTTTCTGGCCGGATTGAGCCAGGGGCAGAATTTTGCCAAAGTGCTGGACGTGCCGTTTTACTCGTTTTCACACCAACAGGGCCACATCGCCGCGGCGTGCTGGTCGTCCGGGCGCATGGATCTGATGGAAACGCCGCATCTGGCCTGGCATTTATCGGGCGGCACGACGGAGCTTTTACTCGTCACGCCGGGAGATAAAACCGTCAATGCCGAAAAGATCGGCGGCACGCAGGACATTTCCGCCGGGCAGCTCATCGACCGGACAGGGCTCACGCTGGGGCTTTCCTTTCCGGCGGGGAAGGAAATTGACCGGTTGAGCCGCGAATCTGCCTGTAAAGAACGCTTCAAGGTCAAGCTGAACGGTCTGGAATTTTCGTTCTCGGGTTTAGAGAACAAGATGCACGCGTTTTATGACGCTTCAAAAAGCCCGGAAGACACAGCAAAATACGTTCTCAACTGCGTCATTTCGTGCATTCTTTCCGTGACGCGCGAGGCGCTGAAAGCATATCCCGGCTTTCCGGTGGTGTTTTCCGGCGGCGTGGCGTCGAACGCGCAGCTGCGCGAAAGCGCGCAGGGCTTTGAGGCGATTTTCTCGCCGCCCGAGTTTTCGACGGACAACGCCATGGGCATCGCCGTTCTGACATGGATGCAGGAGGAATAACATGGAGCGGCAGATCATCAGCGTCGGCCAGGTCAACGAGTATATCAAAGGCCTCATGGACACCGACGCGCTTCTTAACAACCTGTGCATCCGCGGCGAGATCAGCAACTACAAGATCTACCCCTCGGGGCATCACTATTTCACCTTAAAGGACGAGGCGGGGGCGCTCCGCTGCGTGATGTTCCGCTCGAGTGCGTCGCGCCTTCGCTTCCGGCCGGAAAACGGCATGAAGGTGCTGGCGCTGGGCAGGATCACAGTCTTTCCGCGAGACGGCGCGTATCAGCTCTACTGCACCGATCTGACGCCCGACGGCGTGGGAGAGCTCTATGTCGCGTTTGAGCAGCTGAAGGCCAAATTAGCCGCCGAGGGTCTTTTTGACGCGCAGCACAAAAAGAAGCTGCCGCCGTTTCCGCATCGAATTGCGATCATCACCTCCGGCGCGGGCGCGGCGATCATGGATATGCTGCGGATTTTGGGCAAGCGGTATCCTTTGAGCAAGGTCGTGATTTTGCCTGTGCGCGTGCAGGGTGCGGAGGCTCCTGCGGAAATTGCCGGGGCCATCCGGTACGCGAACAAATACAAGGTCGCGGACGTCATCATCACAGGCCGCGGCGGCGGGTCAATGGAAGACCTCTGGGCGTTTAACGACGAGCGCGTGGCAAGAGCGATTTTCGCATCCGAAATTCCGGTCGTGAGCGCGGTCGGCCACGAGCCGGATGTGACCATTTCCGATTTTGTCGCGGACGTCCGCGCGGCCACGCCGTCGAACGCAGCAGAGCTCGTCGCGCCTGACCAGAACGATCTGCGAACCTATCTTCTCACCGCGCAAAAGCGCATGGCGCAGGCGGTGCAGAAGCAGCTGAAGCTGGACCGCAAAACGCTCGAGAGCCTCAAAAACCGGAGGGTCTTGCAGAGCCCGATCAATTATGTTAATGAAAAGCGGATGCTCCTCGATCACACCGCACAGAAGCTCACCTCTGCGGCGCAGCGCAATTTCACCGGGCAGAAGCAGCGCTTCGTGCGCCTGACGGCCAAGCTCGACGCGCTCAGCCCACTCAAGGTCCTCTCGCGCGGATACAGTCTGGTCATGGACGCGGACGGACACGTGGTGCAGCGGGCCGGGCAGGTTTCGATTGGAGATATAGTTGACATAAAACTTCATCAGGGAAGCCTCACCGCTTCCGTGACGAAAACGCAGGAGGAAGAAGATGGCGAAAAAATCACAGAGCTTTGAGCAGTCGATCACGCGCCTGGACGAGATCGTCCGGCAGCTGGAGCAGGGGAACGTGCCGCTGGAGGACGCGCTCAAGCTCTTTCAGGAGGGAACGAGTCTGGTCGACACGTGCTCGAAATTACTCGATCAGGCAGAGCTCGAGGTCGTCAAGCTCATGAAAACCGCCGACGGCACACCGGCAGAAACGGAGTATGCACGCGATGATGTTTAAGGACATATTGGAAAGCTACCGGCTGAAGGTCGAGGACTATCTGCAAACGCTCTTTACGGACGACGCGCCGCAGAAGCAGCTTTTTGACGCCATGCGCTACAGCTTGCTTGCCGGCGGCAAGCGCATCCGGCCGATCCTGGTGCTGGAATTCTGCCGGGTCTGCGACGGAGAACCCGAAAAAGCGCTGCCCTTTGCCGCAGCCATTGAGATGGTGCACACCTACAGCCTCATCCACGACGATCTTCCGTGCATGGACAACGACGATTACCGGCGCGGACGGCTGACGAACCACAAGGTCTTCGGCGAGGCAGACGCCGTTCTGGCAGGAGACGCGCTGCTCACCGCCGCGTTCGGCCAGCTTGCGAAGGCAGATCTGCCGTCCGAACGCATTGTAAAGGCGGTCGCGCTGCTGTCCGCCTGCGCCGGAGAATGCGGCATGGTCGGCGGGCAGGTGCTGGATCTGGCGGGCGAGCAGCTCGTTTTGACGGAGGATGAGATTTACACCGTGCACCGGCTCAAGACCGGCGCGCTCATTTCGGCCGCCTGCCGTCTGGGCGTCATTGCCGCGGGTGGATCGAAAGAGCAGCTGAAAGCCGCCGGCCGGTATGCAGAAGCCCTCGGCCTTGCCTTCCAGACGAGAGACGATATGCTCGACGTGCTCGGCGATTCCGGCAAAATGGGCAAAAACACCGGCATGGATGAAAACAAGAACACCTTCGTGCGCCTCTACGGCGTCGGCGCGTGCTCGAAGCTCATCGAAAAGGAAACGCAGAAATCCATTGAAGCGCTTTCCGTCTTCGAGGATTCCGATTTTCTGAAGGAGCTTTCGATGAAGCTGGCCATCCGCGAATGTTAAACCGTTGGCACAGGAACAATGAACCTCTGTCCGCCCGGCAAAATGCAAATCCGAAACGCGAAAAACTGCGGCGAATATGTGTTTCCCAAGGGCGGAAAGCCGCGTCCGCCCCTACAATGTCTTAGCGGGACCTTCTCAGTCGGGAAGGTCTTTTTTTATCCTCGAACATAGAATAATCTTGAATATTGGCTTGTATATGCAAAGAAAACATGGTATAATATGCGAAGCTTTTCGGCTCGGCGCCTTTGCCCGCCGGAATAGCGAACGGTGGCGCAGTATCCTAGTCAGCCTGCCGGTATCGAGGAAGGGCCTAAAAATCCTTTATAGGGCACATCTGTGAAGCCTCTGGTGTCTGCTTCTTACGCCCAGTCTGGGGTGGATGCTGGAGGGAGGCAATTATTGCCTGCGGCGGCCGGGCGCGTTTCAATGGCATGAAATGAGCGACCCGCCCGCTGTGGAGACCGGCTCTCGTGCAGCGGCGTACTCCCTTTGCGGTCACAGCGACCGCTGTACGGTGCCGGCTTGAACCTGCATTGCGGTGCTACCCGGCTATAAGCCGTGAACGCTGTGTGCAGCGTAGCCTGCCTTGCGTGGACAGCTCGGGGAAAGACGCGGTTTTTCGCGTACTGGAAACACTGTCTGCAAAAGAGGATTAGAACCGGAAGAAAGCTGTAATGGAAATCATCTAGGCTGTTGGAAACAGGCAGATCCGGGATTGCGGTACGGACTAAGTGGCAATCGGGTACCGGCAGCGGCAACGAGCCGGCCCGGGCATGAAAGGGAAACCGCCTCTTCGGCGACGGGAGGCTGCCCGGGTGGAAAACAAACCCGACCAAAGCCGTAAGATTAACCGGATCTGCCGCCCCGTTTTTGGCCGGAAGCCCTTGTAGGGGCGGACGCCTCTGTCCGCCCCCTGCGAGAAGACTGTTATATATTAGGAGATCATATTTTGGCAGCACAGAAAAGATCCGGGCCGGACTGGCGCTGGATCGTGACGATTTTTGCGATCACCGTGTGCATTTCGGCGCTGATGAGTCTCATTTCGACGAATCTTCTGTCGAGCGCGTCGCTTGCGGTGTCGTTTGTGATTTTGGTCTGCATCATTGCCATCGGCATTGTGTTTGATATCATCGGCGTCGCGGTGACGGCGGCGGACGAGAAGCCGTTTCATTCGATGGCCTCGCGCAAGGTCCCGGAGGCAGGGGAGGCTTTGAAGCTCATCCGGAATGCCGGGCGCGTGTCCTCGTTCTGCAACGACGTCATCGGCGATATCTGCGGCGTCATTTCGGGCTCTGCGGCGGCGACGATCGCGTCCAGGCTCTGGGCGATGCACCCGAGTACAAAGGAGCTCGTGATCACGCTTTCCATGTCGGCGCTGGCTGCGGGACTCACCGTCGGCGGCAAGGCCTGCGGCAAGTCCTTTGCCATCGGCTCGAGCACGAGCGTCGTGCGGACGGCGGCGACCATTCTGCATTTTTTCCATACGATACCGGAAAAACTCCGTCCCAGGCGTAAGCACTGAGACATAGAGGTGCGCATGATTTTAGAGAGAATACATTCAAGAGCTGACTTGCTGGACCTGACCGAGGCCGAGCAGGGCCAGCTCTGCCGGGAGATCCGGGATTTTCTGATCCGCCATGTGAGCCAGACCGGCGGGCACCTGGCGTCGAATCTCGGCGTTGTGGAGCTCACGCTTGCCATCGAGCGCGTGTTTGACACCGAAAAGGACCGGCTGGTTTTTGACGTCGGCCACCAGAGCTATGTGCATAAGCTTTTGACCGGACGGGCCGATGGGTTTGATACGCTTCGCCAATTCGGCGGGATGTCCGGCTTTCCGAGCCCCGAAGAAAGCATGACCGATGCCTTCATTGCAGGACACGCGTCCAACGCCGTTTCCGTTGCGCTCGGCATGGCGCGGGCCAGAACGCTTCAAAAGCAGGACTACAGCGTCCTTGCTCTTGTCGGAGACGGCGCGCTCACGGGCGGCCTTGCCTACGAGGGCTTAAACAACGCCGGGGCCAGCCGGGAGCCTTTGATCGTCATTCTGAACGACAACGGAATGTCCATCACGCCGAACGTCGGCGCGATCTCGCGGCATCTGGCGCGTGTGCGCTTGCAGCCCGGCTATCTCGGCTTCAAGCTGCGCTACCGTGCGTTTACGGCGAAGATCCCCGGCGGCAAAAAGCTCTACGATTTTACCCACAAACTGAAAGAACGGCTGCGCAGAAGCGTGCTGGGCGCGAACCTGTTTGACAGCCTCGGCTTTACCTATCTCGGCCCTGTTGACGGACACGATCTGCAAAAGGTCGAAGAGCTTCTGAAAATCGCCAAAGCCCTGCACGAGCCGGTGCTGCTGCACCTGATCACGAAAAAGGGCAAGGGCTATACGCTGGCTGAAAATATGCCGGCGGCATATCACGGCGTGGGAAAATTTGACCCGGCGCTCGGCGCAAGCAGGAAGCACACGCCCTGCTTTTCCGACGTTTTCGGGCAAACCTTAACAGAACTCGCTGCGGAAAACCCGAAGCTCTGCGCCATCACCGCAGCCATGCGCGACGGCACGGGTCTGACCGGCTTTGCCAAAACGTACCCCAGCCGCTTTTTTGACGTTGGCATCGCCGAGGAGCACGCCGTTTCGATGGCCTGCGGCATGGCAAAGCAGGGGCTCGTTCCGGCGGCGGCGATCTACTCGACGTTTTTGCAGCGCTCGTTTGATATGCTGCTGCACGATCTGGCGCTTTTGCAGCTGCACGTCGTGCTCGGCGTTGACCGCGCAGGATTAGTTGGAGAAGACGGCCGGACGCACCACGGCATGTTTGACGTGGGCTATCTGCGGCAGGTGCCGGGAATGAAAATTTACTGTCCGGCCAGCTTTGCAGAACTGTCGGCGATGCTCCGGCAGGCGGTGTTGGACGATACCGGCCCCGTGGCCGTGCGCTACCCCAGAGGCGGCGAGGGCGCGTATCGGGAGAACGCTCAAAATACGCTGCTTCTGCCCGGCACGAGCTGCACCGTCATCACCTACGGCACGATGATCAACGCCGTGCTGGGTGCGGTGAAAATCGCGGAAAAAGACGGCATTTCTGTAGAAATTCTCAAGCTGCGGACAATCGCACCGGTCGACTGGGACGCGATCGAAGCATCGTGCAAAAAGACCGGACGCGTGTTCGTTGCCGAAGAGACGTCGAACCGCGGGTGCCTGGCCGATGAAATTTTCGCGCATCTGGCGCAGGTGGGCATTTCGTGCGTTTTTCGCAAGCAGAACCTGGGAGACGATTTTGTCACCCACGGCGCGATGCAGGATCTATATAAGCTGACCGGTCTGGACGCCGCAGCTTTGGCAGACAACATCCGGGAGGTGTGTCATGAAGCATAAGGAGCGGCTGGACGTGCTGCTGGTCAGTCTCGGCCTTGCCGAATCGCGGGCAAAGGCGCAGGCGACCATTATGGCCGGCGAGGTCTTTGTCAACGGCCAGAAGGCGGACAAGTCCGGCATGGAAGTTGACATAACTTCGAATGTCGAGGTGCGCGGCAGCGCCTGCCCCTATGTCAGCCGGGGCGGTCTGAAGCTGGAAAAGGCGCTGAAAAACTTCGGCGTCGACCCGACGGGATATGTTTGCAGCGACTCCGGCGCGTCCACGGGCGGGTTTACCGACTGTTTATTGCAGCAGGGGGCCAGCAAGGTTTTCGCCATCGACGTGGGCTACGGCCAGCTGGCGTGGAAAATTCGAAACGACCCCAGAGTCGTCGTCATGGAGCGCACGAACATCCGCTATGTGACGCCGGAGGACCTGGGAGAAAAGCTCGATCTTTCCGTTGTGGACGTGTCGTTCATCTCGCTTTCTCTGGTGCTGCCGGTCATCAAAAGTTTACTCAAGGAAACCGGACAGGTGCTGTGCCTTATAAAGCCACAGTTTGAAGCGGGGAAGGAAAAAGTCGGCAAAAAGGGCGTCGTGCGGGACCCTGCGGTGCACGAAGAAGTCTTGCAGAATTTCATCTCCCTTGCAAAATCCCTCGATTTTACCATTCGCGATCTCACCTTCTCGCCCGTCAAGGGCCCCGAGGGGAATATCGAATTTCTCGCGCATCTTTCCATGCAGCCGGGGCAGGATTCTTACCCGCAGCCCGGCGATCTGGTCGCGCAGGCCCACGCCGCGCTGAAAGGATGAGTCGAATGAAAGTAGTTCTGACGCCGAATCCCTATCGGGACAAGCAGTTCAAGACCGTGCAGCAGGCAAAGAAGATTTTAGACAGCTGCGGCGTGCAGACGGCGATGTGTCTGCCGTTTGACGTCGACCGGGAGTATGAGCTGCCGAAGACGATCCATTTTCAGGATCTTCAGCGCGAGGTCAAAAACGCGGATATGCTCGTGTGCTTCGGAGGAGACGGAACGATTTTGCACGCGTCCAAGATCGCCACGGCGCACGGTCTTCCGATCCTCGGCGTCAACATCGGCACAATGGGCTTTATTGCCGAACTCGAGGCAGGGGAGCTGGAGCTGCTTCGCAAGCTTCCCATGGGCGACTACACCATCGAGCCGCGCAGCATGATCGACGTCACCGTCACAGGCGCAAGCGGCAAGGTGCTCTTCCACGAGTCCGCGCTCAATGACGCGGTCATCACCAAAGGCGCGATCGCCCGCGTGGTGCAGCTTTCCGTGTTCTGTGACGACGTGGAGGCGACGAATTTCGCAGGCGACGGCGTCATCGTCTGTACGCCCACGGGCTCTACCGCCTATTCCATGTCCGCAGGCGGCCCCATCATGGAGCCCTCGGCGCGAAACCTTCTCATCACGCCCATCTGCGCCCACGCGATTTTGGCCAAGAGCATCGTCGTCTCGCCCGAGCGCGTGATCTCGCTCAAGGTCGGAAAGCTCGGAAGGCACAACGCCTATCTTTCGGTCGACGGCGGCAGGCCCTTCCGGCTCAATCCCGGCGACATCGTTACCACGAAGGCGTCAACGAAGGTCACACGGCTCGTGCGGCTGAAGCAGACAAGCTTTTTTGAAATACTCAGCAAAAAATTCATCGACAGGCAGAGGTAAGCATGAAATCAAAACGCCACGAGAAAATTCTCGAGCTCATCCGCGACAACGACATCGAAACGCAGGAGCAGCTCTTACAGCAGTTACAGGACAGCGGCTTTCACACCACGCAGGCCACCATTTCCCGCGACATCAAGCAGCTTCGCATCATCAAGGAGCTCGGCCCCAACGGCACATACCGATACAGCGCGTCGGCAAAACCCGTCGAGCACGCGTTTTCCTCGAAGCTCAATATCATCTTCAGCCAGTGCGTGACAAGTGTAGACTACGCGCAGAACATCATCGTCGTCAAGACCATGCCGGGTCTGGCGCAGGCCGCGTGCTCGGCGCTTGACAAGCTCGAGCTTCCCGAGGTCCTTGGCACGCTCGGCGGCGACGATACCTGCATGATCGTCCTGCGCGACGCCGCCTCCGCAGCAAATATCTGCGCGGAGATCCGCGCACAGGTCAACGCCAACGCCGCGCATTAAACCGGAAAGAAGGAGGGCTTTGCCGTGCTGAGCGTTCTGCATATTGAAAATATCGCCGTCATCGAGCAGGCGGAGATCCTCTTTGCAGGCGGCTTTAACGTCCTGACCGGCGAGACCGGCGCGGGCAAATCGATCGTCATCGACGCCATCTCCGCGATCCTCGGTGAGCGCACCTATCGCGACGTGATCCGAACGGGAGCGAACCGCGCCTTTGTCAGCGCGATCTTTACCGGAATTCCGGAGCACGCGTGGTTTTCGGAAAACGCTGTGCCGTTTGACGAGCAGGAGCTTCAGGTGCAGCGTGAGATCTTTGCCGACGGCCGGAACGTCTGCCGCGTGAACGGAAGGCCGGTGAGCGTGGCGGCGCTTAAAAAGCTGGGCGCAAGGCTTATCAATATCCACGGCCAGCACGACTCGCAGCAGCTGTTTGACGAGGAGAATCATCTCGTCTATCTGGACGCGTTCGCGCGCGACGACGCAGAGCTTGCCGACTACCGCGAGGCGTTCGAGCAGTGGCAGGCCGTGCGGCGTGAGATGCAGAAGCTCACGATGGACGAGGCGGAAAAGCTGCGTCTGGTCGAGAGCCTGCAATATCAGATCGAAGAGATCCGCGCAGCCGAGCTCAAGCCCGGCGAGGAAGAGCAGCTCAAGGAGCGCCGGAAGGTGCTTCAGAACGCCGAAAAGCTCTCCGACTGCCTTCTTGCGGCGGACGAAGCGCTCTACGGCGGAGACGCATCCGACGGTGCGGCGGGCCTGCTTTCCAACGCCGAGCGTGCGCTTTCGAAGGTCAGCGCGCTGGGCGCCGACATGGAATCGCTCTATCAGAAAATTTCGGACCTCATGTACAGCGTGCAGGACGCGGCGGACGAGCTGCGGGCCATGCGCGACGATCTAAGCTATTCAGAGGGCGAGCTCGAGGAGATCGAAGAACGCCTCGACGCCATTCACAAGCTCAAGCGCAAATACGGCGCGAGCGTCGAAGACGTGTTGGATTATCTCGCAAAGTCCGAGCAGCGCCTCGACGAGATCGCCTTTGCCTCCGACCGGCTGGAGGTCTTGCAGAAAAAGCAGACCCAGCTGCAAAGCCAGGCTGTCCGGCTGGGTGAGCTCCTCCGCGAAAAGCGGCAAGCGGCGGCAGAGCAAATGCAGGCGCAGATCTGCGAGGAGCTCCGGCAGCTCGATATGCCAAAAATTCAGTTTGTCTGCGAGTTTTCCCAGCAGGAGCCCGCGGAAAACGGCTTGGACCGCGTGCGGTTTTTAATGTCCGCGAACGTCGGCGAAAGCCTCAAGCCCCTATCGAAAGTGGCCTCCGGCGGCGAGCTGGCGCGGATCATGCTTGCCATGAAGCAGGTGCTGGCCCAGCAGGACGGCGTGCCGACGCTGATTTTCGACGAAGTCGACGCCGGTGTGAGCGGCAGAGCCGCGCAGAAGGTCGCGCTCAAGCTCTGGTCCGTTTCCAAGGGCCGGCAAGTTTTGTGCGTGACGCACCTGCCGCAGATCGCAGCGATGGCCGACGCGGCGTTCACGGTGGAAAAGCGCGTGGAGCAGGGTCGGACGTTTACAAATGTCATCCACCTGGACGAGGCCGGCCGGCAGCAGGAGCTTGCAAGGCTCATCGGCGGCAGCATGGTCACCGAGACGACGCTGGCCGGCGCGGCGGAGCTTCTTCGTTTGGCCAACGAAGCGAAGCGTTGATGGTTTGCCCAGCAGCCTGGCCGCAGCAAAACCATAAATAAGCAAAACGATTTGCGAACAATAGAAGGAGAATCACCATGGGAATTTATGAAGAACTGCAAGCGCGTGGCTTGATTGCGCAGGTCACCGACGAGCCGCAGATCCGCGAGATGGTCAATAACGGCAAGGCGACGTTCTATATCGGCTTTGACTGCACGGCAGACTCGCTGCACGTCGGCCACTTTATGGCGCTGTGCCTGATGAAGCGGCTGCAGATGGCGGGCAACCGGCCCATCGCGCTCATCGGCGGCGGCACGACCATGA
>DJQK01000068.1:22142-30614 GCA_002437575.1 Clostridiales bacterium UBA6388
ATCGGCGACCCCTCCGGCCGCACGGATATGCGCAAAATGCTCACCAAAGAGGATATTGACCACAACGCCGCGTGCTTCAAGCGCCAGATGGAGCGCTTTATCGACTTCGGACCCGGCAAGGCGATGATGCTCAATAACGCCGAGTGGCTGCTGGACCTTAACTACATCGAGCTTCTGCGCGAGGTCGGCGCGTGCTTCTCGGTCAACAATATGCTCCGGGCTGAGTGCTACAAGCAGCGCATGGAAAAGGGCCTGTCGTTCCTCGAGTTCAACTACATGATCATGCAGTCGTATGATTTCTACTATATGTTCCAGCACTACGGCTGCAATATGCAGTTCGGCGGAAACGACCAGTGGTCGAATATGCTCGGCGGCACCGAGCTCATCCGCCGTAAGCTCGGCAAGGACGCGCAGGCGATGACGATCACCCTGCTTCTCAACTCCGAGGGCAAGAAGATGGGCAAGACCGCGTCCGGCGCAGTCTGGCTCGACCCCAACAAGACCAGCCCCTTCGATTTCTACCAGTACTGGCGCAACGTCGGAGACGACGATGTTCTCAAGTGCATCCGGATGCTGACCTTCCTGCCGCTCGAGCAAATCGACGAGATGGACAAGTGGGAGGGCAGCCAATTAAACCGCGCCAAGGAGATCCTCGCCTTCGAGCTCACGAAGCTCGTCCACGGCGAAGAAGAGGCGATGAAGGCAGAGTCGGCCGCAAAGGCGCTCTTCGCGGGCGGCAGCGACGACTCCAATATGCCGACGACCGAGCTGACAGAAAGCCAGCTCACAGACGGCAGAATCGCGATCGTGGACCTGATGCTGGCCTGCGGCCTCATTCCCTCCAAGGGCGAAGGCAGAAGGCTTGTCCAGCAGGGCGGCGTGATGGTGAACGAGGAGAAGGTCTCGTCCATTGACGCGGCTTTCACCGCAGAGCAGCTCAAAGACGGCCTCAAGATCCGCAAGGGCAAGAAGGTCTACCACAAGGCAGTTCTCAAAGCATAAGCGCTTGTTCCCTCACGCAGCTTTGTGTGAGGGAACGTTTCCTTTTCAGCGCCGGAAAACTATGCTATACTGTTCCTGCGCCGCATAGGCTGTCCTGAGGTGATGGCGATGAAAAAGCTGACGTTATATGCGGCGTGCATTATGCTAACTTTAGCGGTAATACTCGTCTGCGGGTACTGCGCAGTCGCGTTCCAAAAAACCGCACCCGCGTTTGCGCTCGATTCGGGTGTGACGGTGGTCATTGACGCCGGACACGGCGGGGAAGACGGCGGGGCCAGCAGCCGCTCCGGGGTTTTGGAGAGCGAGCTCAATTTGCAGATCGCGCTGATCACGAACGATCTTCTGCGCTTTGCCGGCGTGCGCACGCAGATGATCAGGACGCAGGACATTTCCGTCTACACAGAAGGCGGCAGCATACAGGAGAAGAAAATTTCCGACCTGAAAGCCCGCGTAAAGATGGTCGAAAATACGCCAAATGCGCTGCTTTTGAGCATTCACCAGAACTTTTTCCCGGAAGCAAAATACCACGGCGCGCAGGTCTTCTACGCGAAGACGCCGGGAAGCGAGGATCTGGCCGAGCGCACGCAGGGATCTCTTCGCACGTGCGCAGACCCGGAAAACCGCAGGCGGTGCAAGCCGTCGGAATCCGTCTATCTCATGGAAAAGGTCTCCTGCACGGCGATCTTAGTCGAGTGCGGGTTTTTATCGAACGAGCCGGAAGCGGAAAAGCTCACGCAGAAGCCCTATCAGCAAACGCTCAGCGGGGCGATCTGCGGGGCGCTTTGCACGTATCTTTCGGCAGAAGGAGAGAGCCAATGAAGGCAAAAAGCGTATTTATCTGCAACCAATGCGGCAACGAAACGCCCCGATGGCAGGGTCAGTGCCCAGCCTGCGGCGCGTGGAACAGCATTGTGGAATTTGAAGACAAGAAGCCTGCCGGCCCCAAAGCGTCCGTCGGGTCTAAAAAGGGCGGGAGCCTGCCCAAAAAGCTCAGAGAACTCGATGCGTCCGACCGGCAGATCCGGTTTTCGACCGGGCTCGGAGAGCTCGACCGCGTGCTTGGCGGCGGCGGGGTGAAGGGGTCTCTCGTTCTGGTCGGCGGCGCACCTGGCATCGGCAAATCGACGCTGCTGCTTCAGATCTGCTCATTTCTTGGAAAAACGCAGAAGATTTTGTACGTCTCCGGCGAGGAATCCGAGCAGCAGCTCAAAATGCGGGCAGACCGTTTGCGCGTGGAAAGCGAAAATCTTTACGTGCTTTCCGAGACCGATCTGGACGCGATCTTCGAGGCGTTTACAGATGTAAACCCCGATATCCTGATCGCCGACTCCATCCAGACGCTTTTTTCGCCCGACAATACCTCTGCGCCGGGCTCGGTATCGCAGGTCAAAGACTGCACGATGCGGCTGATGCATCTTGCAAAGAGCACGGGCGCGAGCGTTTTCGTCGTGGGCCACGTCAACAAGGAGGGCGCGATCGCGGGGCCGAAGGTTTTGGAGCACATGGTCGACTGTGTGTTGTACTTTGAAGGCGAGCAGGCGATGGGGTACCGCATCTTACGCGCGGCCAAGAACCGCTTCGGCTCGACGAATGAAATCGGCGTTTTCGAAATGGACGAGGAGGGACTGCGCGAGGTGCCGAATCCGTCGGAAATGCTGCTTTCCGGAAGGCCTTTGAACGCGCCCGGAACGTGCGTGGCCTGCGCGATGGAGGGCACAAGGCCGGTCCTTGCCGAGGTGCAGGTGCTGGTCAGCCGAACAAGCTTCAACGTCCCGCGCCGGACGAGCAACGGCTTTGACTTCAACCGCGCAAATCTTTTGCTGGCCGTCACGGAAAAGCGCGGCGGACAGAATATTTCGATGTGCGACGCGTATGTGAACGTCATCGGCGGCCTGTATCTCGACGAGCCTGCGGCCGATCTGGCGCTCGTTCTGGCCGTTGCGTCCAGCCACCGCGACACGCCGATCGACGCAAAAACGCTTGCCATCGGCGAAGTCGGCCTCACAGGCGAGGTGCGGTCTGTGACCGCGATGCAGCAGCGGCTCACGGAGGCGGCGAGGCTTGGCTTTACGCGCTGCATCGTGCCGCGGCACTCGACAAGTCAATTGCAGGTGCCCGAGGGCATGGAGCTCGTTCGCGTGCGCAACATCCGGGAAGCCATCGAAATGGCGCTGTAGGGAGGAAAGAAGATGGAAGCGAGAACTTTTTTAGACGTTTTGCACGTGGCAGAGCGGCTCAAGGACGTTACGCGGCACTGCACGACGAGCAAGGGTGCGCCCGAAAATGTCGCCGGTCACAGCTGGCGCATGGCGTTGATGGCGTATTTTATGACGGATGAATTTCCGGAGCTCGACATGGACAAGGTCATTAAAATGTGCCTGATCCACGACCTCGGCGAGTGCTTCACGGGCGATATCCCGACATTCCGCAAGACGCAGGCCGACGAAGTGCGCGAGGCAAAGCTTCTTTCCGACTGGGTAACGAGCCTTCCGGAGCCCTACCGTACACAGATGATGGCTTTGTATGCGGAAATGGACGCGCTCGAGACGCCGGAAGCGAAGCTCTACAAGTCGATCGACAAATTGGAGGCCGTCATCCAGCACAACGAGTCGCCGATCTCGACGTGGGAGATGCACGAATACGAGCTCAACCGCACGTATGCGACCGATATCGTGCAATTTTCCGAGTACTTAAAAGGACTTCGGGCGGAAATTCTCAAGGATACGAACGAAAAGATCGAGGCGGGGAAGTGATCCCCGCTTCTTTTTCTGCGCCTTAAGTCTACAAAAGTAGACAAATTCCCAAAACGGGTTGACAAACGTAGACCGATATGGTATTCTAAGTTTACAACAGTAAACGAAAGGGGAGAGCCACATGGACTACAAGCTCAATGCCAGCGAATGGCGCGTTTTGCAGACGCTCTGGGGCCACGCGCCGCAGACGCTGATGCAGCTCATTTCCAATTTACAGCGGACGACCGACTGGTCACAGAGCACGATCAAAACGCTCGTGACGCGGATGACGGAAAAGGGCGTTCTTCGCTTTGAGGGCGACCGGCCGCGGCTGTATTTTCCAAACATTCAGAAGCAGGACGCTGCGTTTTCCGAAACACAGCAGCTGTTATCCAAAGCCTTCGGCGGAAATTTCGGGCTGCTCATGAGCAACTTCATCGACAACGCGAAGCTGTCAAAAAGCGATCTGGAAGAGCTCTACGATATGCTGCGGCAGGCGGAGGAAGGCTTATGATGAAGACGGCTCTGGAAGTGCTCGTCTCCTCGGCTGTTCTGATCGCGGCACTGGCGGCGCTGCGGTTTTTCCTGCGCGGGAAAATTTCGGCGAGAGTGCAGTATGCGCTGTGGCTTCTGGCCGCGCTTCGGCTTTTGATACCGGTATCACTGTTTTCCAGCCCGGTCAGCGTGATGAACGCCGTGCCGGAAACGGTGATCGAGCAGACGCCGTTCGTGTTCGAGCAGGTCAGCACGGCGCAATGGAACACGGCAAGTAAGCAGGCGCTTTCTTCGTCTACAGTTGTAGACGATTCTGCAAATGCGGAGGAAAAACCTGCCGCGCAGACGGAAGCTGGGGCTGCAAACGCGCTTTCTGCCGAGACGGTTTTCTTTCTCGTCTGGGCGGTTGGCAGTGTCCTGACGCTGGGCTTTATCGTGGCGCAGAATCTTCGTGCGGCGAAAAGACTCAAGAAAAGCCGCGTGCTGCTCGATGTGCCGGGCGCGAAAATTCCGGTTTACAGGACGGATATCATGGCGACGCCGTGCCTCTTTGGCCTTTTGCACCCGGCGGTGTATCTGACAAACAGCGCGTTGGATGAAAACGGAAATGCGGACACGTTCGTCCTGCGCCACGAGCTGACGCATTACAAAAGGGGAGACCACATCTGGTGCGCGGTGCGGCTTGTTTGCGTGGCGGCGTACTGGTTCGATCCCTTCGTGTGGTTGGCAGCGAGGCTCTCGAGGCTCGATTGTGAGCTTGCCTGCGACGAGGCGGTTTTGCGCGATCTGAGCGATCTCGAGCGCATCGCCTATGGCCGGGCGCTTCTCGCTCAGGTCACGCCGAAGCAGGATAAGGCGTATCTTGCCGCGTGCGCCACGACGATGGCCTCCGGCAAACGCGCCCTTCGCACGCGCATCCGGCGCATCGCAAAGAAGCAGAAGACGACAGCTGTCGCCCTCATGCTTGCCGTGGCGGTCTGCGCGGGATTGGCGGCCTGTACCTTTACGAATCGCGCAGAAACGGAAGAACCGACAACCGGCGGCGATCTTCCTGCGATGCTTCAGGTGGACGGAACGCTCTATGTGATCGATACCGACGCACTCAGCGATGAAGACGCTGCGCGTGTGGAGAAGACCGGCGAGATTGAAAGTTATGTCAACTACAATGAGACGCCATCCGAGGACGATCAGGCGAATTTCCCCGATATCGGCCGCGAATACGGAATGCTCGACGGCCAGCTGGTCGCGAAAGACAGTCAGGGACAGTGGAAATACACGATCATGCAGCTGCCGAGTGCGGGCGTGGACGCGGCGATCGACCGGTATGCGCCAGACAGAAGCGTCGGTGTTGTGGAGACGTGCCGCAGGGGAACGCTCTATGTGACGACGCGGACGAATGCGGATAAGAGCGTGGACGTTTTGCTGTATCTCGTTGGAAAAGTCGACGGCGAGATCCGGGTGACACATACAGCGGAAGGTAGGTTTGACGATACGTGCGGCTACGGCATTTATCAGGTGCAGTTTGAAAACCAGACCGTTGTCTTCGGCCTTTTTGACCCACAGGGCATGAGGGACAGCAATACGCAGGAGCTGACAAGTGTAGACTACAACGCCATTACCATGTATTATGACAGAGGCAGCAAGGGGCAAAACCTGATGCCGTCATCGACCACGCCCTTTGCACTGCAAAGCTATGACACCGGCGAAGTTTCTACCGTCCGACTGGTAAGCGGCTATCCCGGCAGGACAGAGACAACTGCCACCTTTACCGACATTCCGATGGCAGGCGAAGGCGGCGTGGCGACACTGCGCGTGGCGGACTCGTCTACATCTGCCGCTGTGACCGAAGCACCGCAGATTACAGATGAGGACCGCGAGGCTATCCAACTGGCTGTATATTACAAATTCAGCACCGCCCAATGGGATTGGGACAATCTCACCGAGGACGAGGCCCGCACGTTTGAAGGCACAGACTCGCGCGAAAACGGCATGATCGGCAACTACCCGAACTACTACGGCGCGTTTGCGGACTATTTTGCCGCCGCCGGAAAAGCGCCGTCGGACGAGGAGATCTGGAACATTTCGCTGCCGCAGGATGATCTGATGGCGCTGTCCATCCATCAGTACGGCGAGCAGGTGCAGAAGCTCTATTATTCTTTGGACACCGGCACGCTCTGCGGGCTTTTGCAGGAGCCGCTTATAGATACCGGCACGCGCGTCGGCATCGGCGTCTCGACGGACTACGCGGACGAGAACATCGTCGTGTTCCACGGGTATTTTGGCCTGTTTGTCTATGATCTGAAAAAGAGCCAGATCGCCTTCTCGATGGATCTCGGCGCGGCGACCGGCACGACGAATATGCAGGGCAGCTACGCGGTCGCCGTGTTCGTGGACACGGAAGCAGATCCGCCGGAAATTATGGTAACGTATTGTGACTATGAGCGCTTTGGTATGTCTCCGCTGTCCTATTTTATTGACACGCGTACCGGCAGCACGCGCTTGTCTCCGACCGTGTATCCCAAAGACAGTTATGCGTTTGCGGGAACGCAGGTGCATAACGTCGAAATGGCGACCGACAACGTCAAGGACCTCACATACTCCGACGGCACGAAGACGTGGAAGCTCTTTGACGGCTGGGACTTCGGCGAAGCACAGGACGCGCAGATCGTTCCGCTGACAAACCCTGCCGCAGGCGCGGAGGATGCGGAGAAAGCGGCGTTTTTTGACCTCTTTTATGAGCTCGATAAGCGCTCCATGCAGGCGTATCTGGACGAGCACCCCGAAGCGCTCCAAAATGGCTGGAAGGGCATCAAAATCGACGCGTCCGGCCTCGACGAAGCGGGAACAAGCATCCGCACAAAGCTCGGAGAGCAGGTACTTGCCGTAAATTTTGAGCAGAGTCTGCTTCTTCTGCGCGTGGAAGGGAAGCACTATCGCGGCGTTCTGGCCGTGGCGAAAGATCCGGCGCGGCTGCGCCTTGCAAACGCCGAAAATCTTGGCACACAGGGACAGCTCGTCGGCGAGATCGGCGAAGCAAACGGCGCGGTCCTCGCGATGACGGCCAGCGGCGTTCCGGAGACGGACGAGGGCGAAGGCGCCCTTGCCGCGGGCTACGCGATGAGCTCCGGCGTGGGCTACGGCGAACATTTTACCTACCCGGAAGATTCCGGCTATTGCCGCGCGGAACTATCGAATGACAATGTCCTTTCCGTCGTTTCGACGCAAGACGCGGTAGGGAAGACCTGCCGCGACGCGGTGGAGACAGTCCCGACATTGATCCTGGACGGCCAGAAGCAGGACCTTTCCGGCTGGACCGAGCGAAGCGCCCGCACGTGCCTCGGCCAGTCGGGGCGACTCGAAATGCTGCTTCTCGCGATCGAAGGCCGAAACACGCAGGACGCGCTCTACGGCGCGACGCTTTCCGAGTGCGTGGAGATCCTATCCCGGCACAGCGCGCAGCAGGCCGTCAACCTCTCCGGCGGCAATCGGGCCATGCTCTGGTATGACGGACACTACGTGCTGCGCGGGGCAAATCCCGCCACGAGAGAATCCGGCGGCCGGGCCCTTCCGAACGCGTTTATCTACAAATAAAAAACGAAGGCTGAAGCAAACCGCTTCAGCCTTCGTTTGCGTCAATATGCAATTTCCTGACTCGCGGGCGTCTCTAATAGCTCGGGATTTTCCAGGAGCTTTCGCAAAAGCCGGATCGTCTTGGAATAATAGTATCCGTCTGCCAGGCGCTCGTCGATCGTAAGGCCGAGGTCGAGCATCTCGTGCATTTCGTATGTGCCGTCGGGCTGGAAGACCGGGCGGAGCGATTTTTCGCCGATGATGCAGAACACCGAGCAGGTGCCCCAGTTCGTCAGATGATGATAGCCGCAGTTGAGTTTGATGGAGCCAAGATTGGAGATCACGCACGTCGTATAATACGGGTCTGTCTCAATGATGCTCGCAGGAATCCAGCCGTGGATATCCAGACGCGTCAGAATCCAGACCAGGAACTTGCCAAGGAAGCGCGGCATGTGGTTGAAGAAATCCATGTTGCCGGTCGAGGAATCAACCTTATGCACATCCTTGCAGTCAAGGATCTGATGGCGAAGATCCTCATGAATGGATTCGACATTGGACTCGTCCTTCGCGTGAATAACGGCCAGCGCCTCTGCCGCTTCGTCTGCAAACTGCTTTTTGACGACAAAGGACATGGAGACCTCATTACGCTGATAGAAGTTCTTGTTGGCGATGA
>DJQK01000069.1 GCA_002437575.1 Clostridiales bacterium UBA6388
GGGGGATTGCCACACCAGTGACATCGGTCACTGGTTCGCAATGACAAGCGGAATACGAAAGTGCATGGATAATGGTGGCCAATGGCAGACGAAATCCCCGGCAGCGGATGCTGCCGGGGATTGGGTTTTTATCGCTTTCCGTCAGGAATCAGCCGAATTACTTGGTCTCGCGCTTCTTCTTGGTGAGGTAGTAGATACCGGCCAGAGCCGCGCCGGAGACCACCAGGATCGCCACAGCGGCCATGATGATATCGCCGGTTTTGGGGTTGGTCTTGTCGGCGGTCTTGTTGTTATTGTTGTACTTGTTGGAATCGCTGCCCTTGTCGATGAGCATGATGTGCAGCTCCTGCAGATCCTTGGTATCGGACACGTTCCACAGCTCGTCGCAGACGGTGGCGGCAGGCTTGCCGGTGCAGTAGTTCTTCCACTGGGCATCGGTGTACCAGCCATAGGCCACGTCCACGCCGTCGTCATACTTGGAGTAATCGGGGAAGTACTTGTACAGATTCAGGCTGTGCATATTGAAGGAGCCGGAGGCGGGGATGTCGTAGCAGCTGACCTTCTTGGCGTAGGTGCTGGTCTTGCCGTCCACATGGAAGTACAGCTGGACAACCTTGGCCACTTCCCACTCAGCAAGGAAGTGGAACGGATATTTTTCAGTCCAATCATCGTTGTTGGTCAGACCGGGATAGTACTCAGGGTGCTTGGAGGTGTTCTTCAGGTTCTCACGGGTGGAGACGACGGTGTCATCGGCAACCCACTGGGTGAAGGTGTAGCCGTCGGTCTCGTCGCTGTCCTCAGCCCAGGAAGCGGGTGCGGGCAGCTCACCGATCCTGGAGCCGATCTCCGCGGTGATACTCTGCTTGGCCATGGTGTTCTTGGTGGGATGCTGAGCAATCAGCCAAACCTTGCACTGCAGTCTGGGGACGATGACGACCTCGTTGCTGGAGTTGGCGTTGGCGGAGGTGATTGCGGTGGAGCCGGCCTTGAATTCCTTGCCGGTCTCCAGGAACTTCCAGCCCTTCAGGGTGCAGCCCTCGGGCAGCTCATCTACCAGCCAGTTGATCTCGGAATCGGTGGGGAAGGAGCCGGTGGAAGCACTGAGCTTGCTGTCGGCGGGGATAGCCATGTTGTCGTACTTGGCAGTGCCGTTGACGGTGAACTCAGTCCAGCAGTCCTCGCCACCGTTGTCGAAGTCATACCACTTGACGGTGACGGTCATGCCGGCCTTGTTCCACTTGGCGTAGGGTCTGGCGGAGGTGGACAGCACGGTCAGAACCTCACCGGCTTCGCCCTCGGCGTCAACCAGGCAGCGCTCCGCGTGGGAGGCGTCCTCCTTGACGTACCAGCCGTTAAAGACATAGCCGCTGCGGGTGGGCGTGGGGAAATCCGCCACGGGGTAATCGCCGTTCAGGGAAACCTGGATGGTGTCGCTGTCGCCGGGGGCGAACTTGCCGCTCTTGGGATCCAGCTTCACGCTGGTGGTAGTCTGCACGTCCTCAAAGACGGCGTAGACCTCCATCATGCCCACCAGGTTGCCCTTGGAGTCGGGAGAGATGAGTTCGCCCTTGGAATTCTCGTGGGTATCCTCGGTCAGGTGCGCGTCGCCGCCAACTCTCAGGTTGGAGGCGGAGATGGCCGCGCCATCCTCCTCAAAGCTCCAGCACTTGAAGGCCTTGCCGTCGGAGGTCTCGTTGACCTTGGCGTACCAGGCCAGAGCGTCCTTGCCGGAGGGTAGGCTGGGGAAGCTGTCGCCGACCTTCTTGGAGACTGTCTTCATGATGCTGCCATCCACGATGAAGTAGATGTTCACGGTGTTCTTACCATACTCAAAGCCGTCGGGCAGAGCGTAAGTAGCGATGCCGTTTTCGGCAGCAGTGCCGTTATCGACAACGACAGACTGCTGGACGCCGTCGGCGGTCTGGGCAGAGGCAGCGGCGGTGGTGTTATTGGTGGTCGTGTTGGTGCTGGCGGAAGGTGCTTCAAACTCCTCGTCGAAAACCATCTCGCCGTACTCATTGGTTGCGGCAAACGCCTGGAAAGGTGCCACGGAAAGCAGCAGCATAACCGCAAGCGTAAGGCTCAGCAGCTTTTTCATAGCGTTCTTCATTGTTCAAACCTCCTAATGATTTGTCGTTCAGAAACAGGTGCCGGGTAATATTTACGCGGCTCCCGCCCTCCCCTTCCGGGGTCAAGCGGGTATGCTTCCGTCCGGCATTTCTTTTCTTACCCAGATGATACCATAACCGGGAAAAGAAGTCAATAGGAAAATTACAATAAATTACAAAATTATTTACATTTCTTAACATATCAAAACGCCATTTTGCAAATTTTTACAGACTTTCCTAGAATTCGACGGTTTTTTGCCTGTTTTTAGGGGGGCAAATGTTTACCGTTTTGTTAACAGTTCGGAAAATCTTAAGAATTGAGGTGTTACGAATGATACCGTTTGGGGGGTTAGGGAACGGATTGCCACGTCGGCCCCCGGCCTCCTCGCAATGACATGCGCTGTACGAGGGTTCACGGAATGACCGGGGGATTGTGACCGGAGGGAATCCCCAGCGGGGACCACACCACTTAATTCGATGGTTCGCAATGACAACTTGTATTCGCATCCTCATTTTGCATTCTGCATTCTGCATTTTCCATTTATTATATGGTATGCTCCGGCAGTGAAAATTCCTTGCTATTTTTCCTTGGATGCAGTAGAATAACGGGGTATGATCTGAGAAAGAGGCGAAGCAAATGACGGCAGCAGCATTTGACAACGAGAAATACCTGCAAACCCAGTCCGAGCATATCCGCCAGCGGATCGCCCAGTTCGGCGGCAAGCTGTATCTGGAGTTCGGCGGCAAGCTCTACGACGACAACCACGCTTCCCGGGTGCTCCCCGGCTTCCAGCCGGACAGCAAGCTGCGGATGCTCCTGCAGCTCAAGGAGCAGGTGGAAATGGTCATCGTTATCAACGCCGATGACATCGAGAAGAACAAAGTCCGGGGCGACCTGGGCATCACCTACGACCGGGACGTGATCCGGCTGATCGACGTGTTCCGCAGCTTCGGACTTTACGTCTCCAGCGTGGTGCTCACCCGATTCCACGACCAGCCTCTGGCTCTGGCCTTTCAGTCCCGGCTGGAGGGGTTGGGCATCCGGGTCTACCATCACTACAGCATTCCCGGCTACCCCGCCAACACCGCCCTGATCGTCAGTCCCGAGGGCTTCGGCAGGAACGACTACATCGAAACCTCCCGGTCTCTGGTGGTGGTCACCGCCCCCGGCTCCGGCAGCGGGAAGCTTGCCACCTGCTTAAGCCAGCTGTACCATGAACACATCCGGGGCATCACCGCGGGCTACGCCAAATTCGAGACCTTCCCCATCTGGAATCTGCCCCTGAATCACCCGGTGAATCTGGCCTACGAGGCCGCCACAGCCGACCTGAACGACGTGAACATGATCGACCCCTTCCATCTCGAGGCCTACGGCGAAACGACGGTCAACTATAACCGCGACATCGAGGTTTTCCCGGTCGTGGAGACGATGTTCCGCACGATCTACGGCGAGTGCCCGTACAAAAGCCCGACGGACATGGGCGTCAACATGATTGCAAGCGCGATTGTCGACGATGAAGCCTGCCGCGAAGCGTCGTGTCAGGAGATCATCCGCCGCTATTTTGCAAGCGCTGTCGCCGTGCGCAAGGGTCTGGCCACGCCGTCGGAGCTTCACAAGCAGGAAATGCTCTTAAGCTCCATGCATCTGGACCTCACGATGCGAAAGGCCGTGCCCGCCGCACGCGAAAAGGCCGCGCAGACCGAAAATCCGGCGGTCGCCATCGAGCTTCCGGACGGCCGCGTCATCACCGGCAAGACCTCGGGGCTCATGGGAGCCAGCTGCGCCGCGCTTCTCAATTCTCTCAAGGCGCTTGCAAACATCCGCGACAACGTAAATCTCATTTCCCCCATGGTCCTCGCGCCCATTCAGCACTTAAAAGTCGAGCATCTGGGAAACACGAACCCGCGCCTGCACACCGACGAGGTGCTCATCGCCCTTTCGATGTCCGCCGTCACGAACCCCACGGCGGAGCTTGCGATGGAGGCGCTCTCGAGCCTTCGCGGCGGCGAGGTGCATTCTTCCGTCATTTTATCGGACGTTGACGTGAACGTGTTCAAAAAGCTCGGCATGAACGTCACCTGCGAGCCCGTCTACCAGTCGCACGCGCTGTATCATAAGTAATCTCCCCCCCATTTTTTAGAAAGGCAGGTCACCATGAACCGTAAACGCAATCGTATTTTGACCTTCCTGATCGTCCTGTTCTGTGCGGCGCTGCTGGCGGGCGCGGCAATTTTGCTCGTGCAGGTCCTGCCGAAAAAAGCGCCCGGCGAGGTCACGAGTCTGGAAACCGCCTCCGTCTTTGAACCCGAGACCGCAGCCGTCGCGCCGGACCGCGAGGAGGCCTATGAAGGCGATCTTCCGCCCGCCGCCGAGGTCCAGCCCGAACCCGATACAACGCCGGACGAGCCGTCGCAGCCTGACACGCCGGAATCTACCGAAGAAACGCCGTCTGACGCGCTCATTTCCGACGAAGCGGACAAGCTGGCGCGGCAAACGCTTTCTTCCATGACGCAGGACGAAAAAATTTGGCAGCTGTTTTACGTGACGCCCGAGCTTCTGACCGGCGTGGAAACGGCCACCCGCGCGGGCGATTCGACAAAAGAGGCGCTGGAAAAAATGCCTGTCGGCGGCATCATCTACTTCGCGAAAAACTTCGAAGACCGCGCCCAGACGCAGCAAATGCTCCACAACACGAAGTCCTACACCAAAATTCCGCTCTTCCTCGGCACCGACGAAGAGGGCGGCACGGTCAGCCGCGTGGGCTCGAACCCTGCAATGGGCGGCAAGGAAACGCCGTCTGCGCAGTCGCTCGGCGAGCAGGCAGACCCCGCAGCCGTCTATCAGGCGGGGCAGGACATCAGCGAGAGCTTACGCGCCGTGGGGCTCAACATGGACTTTGCGCCCGTGGCGGACGTTGCTTCGTCGAGCAGCGCTGTCATCGGCTCGCGCTCGTTCGGCTCGGACGCACAGCTTTGCGCCTCGATGGTGTCCGTCATGACCGGAAGCCTGACCGCCGGAGAGATCATCCCCTGTCTCAAGCACTTCCCCGGCTACGGAAGCGCCATCACGGACGACCACTACGGAACGTCGATTTTGACCAAAACGCTGGACGATCTGGAAGCCTGCGACTTTTTGCCGTTTGCGTCCGGCATCGAGGCGGGCGCGCCGTTTGTCATGGTGAGCCACCTGAGCGTTCCCGAGGTCGTGGGCGACGAGACGCCGAGCGATCTTTCTTCCGAAATCGTTACGGAAATTCTGCGGAACAAATTGGGCTTTACCGGCGTCATAATTACAGATTCCCACCAGATGGCCTCCATCACCGACCATTACACCTCCGGCGAGGCGGCGGTGCAGGCGCTTGAGGCGGGCGTCGACATGATCCTGATGCCGCAGGACCTGCAAGCCGCGTTCGACGGCGTGAAGGCCGCGCTGTCCGACGGAACGCTCACACAGGACAGGATCGACGAGAGCGTGCTTCGCATTTTGCAGGTCAAAGCGGAATACAACATTTTGCAGTAGCTGAGCATCAGCGGAAAGGAACACTATGGAACCCAAAAAACTCTGCCGCGCCTCGATCGACAAAAAAATCTGCGGTGTCTGCGGCGGCATCGCGCACTATTTTGACGTGGACTCGAACCTCATCCGCCTCATCACGGCGGCTCTGGTGCTGGCCGGGGGGCTGAGCATCTGGCTGTACATCCTCGCGGCCATCATTCTCCCCGAAAACGGCTCGTACTAAGACGCGAAAGATCCGGAACGCTGCGCGTTCCGGATCTTTTTTGCATTTTTGGAAAAAACGATGAAAAAAGTAGAGGTTTTTCAGCACCTGTATCATGCCGCAATTTGATGCCTATAGTATACCAATTGTGGAAGCATCTTGCAATATGCAGGGTGCTGAAAAAGCTCTACCTTTTGCCGCACAATACAAAGGAGGAACTTTTTTCATGAAACAGGCAAAAAGAGTCCTGAGCGTCCTTTTGTGTCTGGTGCTGCTGCTCGGCGTTCTGCCGGTTTCGGCGCTGGCGGAGGACGCAGGGACTTCTGTCGGGGTAAAAACTCTTTCGGAGCTTCAGACGGCATTGAATAACGCCGCTGACGCAAACTCGGGCAATACCACGATCAACCTGACGGCTGACATCACCCTCAAGGAAGATGATACGTGGACGCCCGTGTATGTGGACGGCTACAACGGCGCGGGCGTTGTCACCCTGAATGCCAACGGTCACACCATCACCGGCCTGGACGCGCCGCTGTTCAAGGGCGGCTTTGGCGGCAAGTCCGGCATTGTGATCAAAGGCCTGACGCTGAAAGGCGCTAACATCACTGTCGCTGAGTCTTATAAAAATGCACAAAATAAATCAGTATACAACGGCGCAGGTGCATTCATTCAGTACGTCGAGGCAGTCGATCCTATTTGGCTGGAGAATTGCCACCTTGTTGATTCCGAAATCAATGGCGGTCACTGGGCAGGCGGCCTGATCGGCTATACAGCGGGTTATAATGGAAATGACGGACCGAGAAAGACCAATGTGACGCTCAAGAACTGCTCTGTGGAGAACAGTGCGATCACCTCGCCGGGCTCTGTCGGCGGTCTGATCGGTCACGCCGGTGGGAATCCCGCCACCTACACCACCATCACCAACTGCACGGTGGAGAAGTGCAAACTGACTTCTTCCAACGTCGGAGATTGGCGCGTCGGCGATGTGGTCGGCACGGCAAATAGCGGTCAGGTCACGGTCGACCAGGCTACTGTTGATCACACGAAGGGCAATACGCGGACACAGGTCGACGCAACCACTGGCTCGGCTATCGAAAACGGTCTTGTTGGCCGCGCCGTTCTTAACAATACCGGCCTTCTGATCGTTGCCGGCCGCGTCCATGTCGGAGTCGAACTGAATGCTACGACGGTCGCTATCGTCAGAACCGCGCAGGGCAAGATGACGACGTATGACTCCCTTGACGGTGCTGTTACTGCCGCAAAGAGCGGCGATACCGTCGTGCTGGTGAAGGACGTGACGTTGGACAGCGGCATCGCCATCGACAAGAGCAACATCACCATCAACGGCAACGGCAAGAAGATCACTGCAGGAGATGCTAATACGGATCACCTGTTCGATGTCAACGGCAATAATTTGACGAATGTCACGATCAAGAACTGCGTGTTTGATATCCCGGAAAACACGCAGGCATGGGTCGCGATCTATGTGCAGAAAACTGTCGATGGTCTGACGATCGAAGGCAATACCTTCGATATCAAGAAGAGCAACCTCCAGTGCATCGGCTTCGCCTATACGAATGACCGTCTGACCAAGAACATCACCATCACCGGCAACACGGTGAACGATTCCCATACCGATAACGGCAGCGCCTATTTCGTCCTCGGCGGTGTTGATAAAAGCGGTGCAGTCGGCGGCGCTGATGGCTACAGCATTGTAGACCTGAAGATCACCAATAACAAACTGACGAGCGTTGCTTCGTTCTACGGCACGTGGCTCACGAATGTAAAGGGCCTCACCGTGACCGGCAACACCTTCGACTGCGCTGTCGGCATCGGACTGAACACCAGCGATAACACGAGTGCAGTGCCGACGAAGGTCACGGAGATCCATAATAATACCGGCAGCACGAAGAATATGGTGTTCCTGTATGACGCGAAGCCTTTGACTGATGAACCGGTTTTCTTCTCTGATGTAGACGCCAGCAAGATCAGCCTGTTTGACAATGCTGCAAAGACCAACTTCGCCGTGATTGGCTTTGATGCGAACGGCGGCACGTGCAAGTATCTCTCTGCTGTGGCAAAGAAGAACACCACTATCACGCTTCCCACGCCCACCCGCAGCGGCTATACCTTCCATGGCTGGTATGACGGCAGCACCAAGGTGGACAGCGATTCCTACGAGGCTACTAAAAATGTTACCCTGACCGCCTCCTGGAGCTTTGACCCTGCGGCCATCGGCGGCACGGTCGGGGGCGTCCTCCTCGCCGCAGGCTCCACAAACGCGCCCGCGCCCACGCTGGACGCTGACACGCACACGGCTTACGTCGAGGGCTACCCCGACGGCACGGTGAAGCCCAACGGCAAGATCACCAGAGCCGAGACCGCCGCGATCCTCTACCGGCTCATGACGCCGCAGAGCCGCAAGGCCTATCTCACGAACGACAGCAACTTCCATGACGTCGATTTCGCGGCATGGTACAACACCTATGTCGCCACGCTGAACGCCGCCGGCGTCATCACCGACAGCGAAAACGGCTACTTCCGTCCGAACGACGCGATCACCCGCGCCGAGCTTGCCGCGATGCTTGCGCAGTTTGCCAAGACGAGGGGCGGCGCGTACACCTTCACGGACGTGACCGTCGAGCACTGGGCGGCCAACGCCATCCGGATCTGCGCGAACCTCGGCTGGATCAACGGCTATCCCGACGGCACGTTCCGTCCCGACGCGACGATCACCCGCGCCGAGCTGATGGCGATGCTCAACCGCGCCACCGGCCGCACCCCGAGGGAGGGCACGCGGACCTGGCGCGACAACGCCGACAAGAGCGCGTGGTATTATCTCGACGTGCAGACGGCGACCAACGACTGATCCGCAGCCGTCCCATCGGGCGCTGCACAGCATCACAAAAGGAGCGTATGCCAAACGGCATACGCCCCTTTTTTGCATTTTTTAGCCCCAAAGAGCCGAGAGCATCGGGATGATCTGCTTTTTGCGCGAGACGACGCCGGGCAGGAAGCACGTGTGGTCCTTGAGCGGCGTATTAAAAGCGTGCAGGAAAATGTCCTCGTCGCCGAGATACAAAATCTGCGTGCCCTCGAGCAAAACGTCCGTCAGCATCAGGATCATCAGCGTGTAGCCGCGCTTCTGCATCGTCTTCTGCATGAGCGCGAGGAACTCGTCTTTTCGCTCCATCATGCGCTTGGAGTCGATGCAGGTGATCTGGCTGACGCCGAAATCGTGGTCTGCGATGTGGAAATCCTTAAAGTCGCCGAACAGCAGCGACTCTGTCGACTTATTGTCCATCGAGGCCGAGAAGATCGCCTGCCCGAGCTCGTCGAGCGAAACGTTCGCGATCCGCGCCATGCGCTCTGCCATACGGTGGTCGCGCGGCGTGGACGTCGGGGATTTGAACATGACGGTGTCAGCAACGATGGCCGCCGCGATCAGGCCCGCGAGCCGGTCAGACGGAAGAAGGCCGCGCTCCTGATACATGGACGCGATGATCGTCGCGGTCGAGCCGACGGGCTCATTGCGGAAGTAAATGGGCGCACCGGTCTGAATGTCCGCAAGGCGGTGATGGTCGATAATTTCGAGAATTTCCGCCTGCTCCAGACCCGGCACAGACTGCGACATTTCGTTGTGGTCGACCAGCACGACGCGCTTGCGCCGCGGCTTTAAGAGGTGGTAGCGCGAGAGCGTGCCCACGACCTTGTCGTTTTCGTCCAGGATCGGATAGCTTCTGTGGCGGCTTTCGAGCATGACTTCTTTGACATCGTCGACAAAATCGGTCAGGTGGAACGCGTCGAGCTCCTCGGTCCGGCAAATGCGCCCGGCTTCGATGGCGTGGTAGATCATCCGCGCGGCCTTGAACGCGTCAAACGGCGTTGCGATGATGCACGTCGCAGTCGGCGCTTCGCGCAGCTCCGGCGGCAGCTCCGCCTGACACACGATCAGGCAGCACACCTGCATTTCAATTGCCCGCCGCGCCATATCCGGCTGGTCGCCGCAGATGACGATGGAATTTTTGCCGGAGAAGAGCAGGTTTTCGTTCTGCTGCGGCAGCGCGATCGACACCTCGCCGCTCACGCGGTCGACAAGATAGCCGGCCTCGTTGATGATCTTGCCGTCCAGCACGTTCAGCAGATTGAAGATCGGCAGATTGTCTGCATACGTCGTGGCGATCGTCTGCATATCGTATTCGGCGATCTCCGACGGCGAGAGCATTCCGTAGAGCGTGCCGTCGTCGTTCGTGACCGGGATGGCCGGGATGCTGCGGTCAGACTGCAAGGCCTTCCAGGCTCTGCTGATCGTCACCGCGCGGGACAGGGCCGGCGGCGTGTCGTAATCCAGATCCTGCACCTGCGTGCGCATGGTCTGGATGCGAATGGGCGGCTGAAAACCGAAGCGGTCCAGCACCAGCTGCGTCTCGTCTGAAATGTGGCCGAGTCTGGCCGCGACGTATTCGCGGTTTCCCAGCGCGTTCTGAAGCGCCGCATAGGCCATCGCCGAGACGATGGAGTCGGTGTCGGGGTTGCGGTGGCCGGTGACATAGATGGGGTCCATAGTCAGTCCTCCTTCTGTGTAAGCTCTGGGAATTCTACACCATTCATCTTCAAAATGAAGCGCACGGGATAATACCGGTCAAGATAATTCTGCGTGAACCACTCGAACGTTGCGTCAGGAAGATGCAAAAGCTCGGGTGCCTGCGTCCGGAACAGCAAAAACGTTTTTTCATCGCCCGACAAAAGCGCCGCGGCCAGCTCCTTCTGTCCCTCCTGCATGAGGCGCATCAAGCAGCCGTCCATAATGGCCGCGCAGGCCCGCTCGTCGGGTCCTGCAAACGCCTCCTTGTGCCCCAGCCAGAGCAGGAACTCGTCCATATCCAGAAGCGTCCGCGCCGCCGCGTGCGAAAGCGTCTGGAATTCCTCCTTCGCCCCGCGCTTTAAGATGTCGATCAGATACGAAAGCAGGTTATCTTCCAGACAAACGCTGTCCAGAAACACCTCGTAGATATCGCGGGCCTCCGTTTTTACAGGCCCGGCGGGCGCTTCCGGTTCCGGTGCTTCCGGAGCAGACGCTTCTTCGCCCGCGTCCATCTGCGACAGCGCCGCCAGCATTTTAGATGGGTCAAAGCTCTGCAATTCCTCGTCCGGAATAACTTCCCCATCCTGCGCGGCGCAGCGCTTCACAAATTCCGGGATGCCGATTCTGGCGATCTGCTGCTGCAATTCGATGGCCTTTTCCATATCGCCGGTCTTCGTGAGCACAATGCCCTCCGGCGGCGTCCGCGTGCCTTCGCAGAGTTCGGCGATGTCGTTCAAATAGCGCTCCAGAAGAGTCATATGCGCCTCCTGCATGGTTTTTTCTTCCGTTAGTCTAACACGCAAAGCCCGGAATGTCAAAGAAAATCCACCGTTTTCAACATGAAAACGTTCAATTTTTGCAAGCAAACAGCTTTCCAACCTGCAAAAAAGAACGTTTTTGTGGGATTTATTTGTTATCCGTTCCGGCGGCGCGAAGTTTTTCTTGACAGGCGCGAATTTTTGCATAAGATAAAGGCAACACCGCACAATTGCGTCTGCGCGCCTCGCCGAAGCTGTTTGCCGAATGATGCGGTGCTGCCTGAAAAAACCGGAAAGGCGGGATATAGAATGGAACGAGCAAAAGCATGGGAACTCCTGCGCGAATACAACAAGGACCATTTTCATTTGCAGCACGCGCTGACGGTCGAGGCCGTGATGCGCTGGTTTGCAAACGATCTGGGCTATGGCGCGGAGGCTGATTACTGGGGCACGGTGGGACTGCTGCATGACATTGATTTTGAGCTCTACCCCGAGCAGCACTGCGTCAAGTGCGTCGAGCTGCTGCAAAAAGGCGGCGTAAGCGAGGACATGATCCACGCCGTCGTGTCGCACGGCTACGGCATCTGCGTGGACACCGCGCCCGAACGCGAGATGGAGAAGGTGCTCTTCGCGTGCGACGAGCTGACGGGCCTCATCTGGGCCGCGGCCCTCATGCGTCCGAGCCGGAGCACAAAGGACATGGAGCTCAAGTCCCTCAAGAAAAAGTACAAGGACAAAAAATTTGCCGCCGGCTGTTCGCGCGACGTCATCGCCAGAGGCGCCGAGCAGCTCGGCTGGGAGCTCGACACGCTCCTTTCCAAAACGCTTCAGGCCATGGCCGAGACTGAGGACACGATTCTCGCGGAGGTAGCCGCACTCTGAGCGCAGAACCTACGCCGCCCCGAAGGTAACGTCATCAACTTAAGCCCACTGCATCAAAGTGTCAAAAAGCAGGCGCGAATATTGGCGAAAATGCCTATTGACAAATAC
>DJQK01000019.1 GCA_002437575.1 Clostridiales bacterium UBA6388
ACCTCGGCACCAACGGCGAGCTCGTCTTCGGCAACCGCGACTTTATGATGTCGTGCGCCTGCTCGGCAGGCCCCGCGTTTGAAGGCGGCGACATTTCCTGCGGTATGCGCGCGACAGACGGCGCGGTCGAGGCCGTGTCCATCGACAAAGACACCATGGAGCCGACACTCAAAATTGTTGGCGACGCGGGCCAGAAGCCTGTCGGCATCTGCGGCTCGGGCATCATCGACGTCATCGCCGAGCTCTACCGCACGTCGACGATTTCATCAAAAGGAAAATTCGTCCGCGACGGCGCACGCGTGGCGCACGACGAGCACGGCATGGGCCGGTACATTCTCGCCAGAGCTGACGAGAGCGAAACGGGCCGCGAAATTTCGATCACCGAGGTCGACATCGACTCGTTCATCCGCGCCAAGGCCGCCATTTTCTCGGCCATCAACATCATGCTGTCCTCTCTGGACATGGACGTGACGGTCCTCGAGCACGTCTATGTCGCCGGCGGCATCGGCTCGGGCATCAACATGGAAAACGCCGTCCGCATCGGTATGCTGCCCGACATCGACCGCAGCCTCTTTACCTACCTCGGCAATACCTCTCTTGCGGGTGCTTACGCGATGGTCCGCTCGGAAAGCGCCAATGAGAAGGTGCACGAGATCGCGTCCAACATGACCTATATGGAGCTTTCGACGAATCCGCGGTACATGGACGAATTTGTCGCGGCCTGTTTCCTGCCGCACACCAACCGTGATCTGTTCCCGTCGAGCGTACAGGAGTGAGCGTATGGCAGAGCTGAATAAAAAGGACGTACAGAACAACAAGGAAGAGGTCCCGTTTGCGCACTATGAGGCCCTGTTCCGGGAATTAGACCCCGAAGAAACGGCGCAGCGCTGCGGCGTCCCGTTCGAATACGGCGCGTTTTCCGTGACGCTGCTGGGCCAGACCTATCAGATCACGTGGCCGGAGTACACCATTTCGGCCGACGATCCGAAGGCGTTCGGGCTCAAAAATATCCCCGCGCAGACGTTTATGCTGCGCTTTCTCCTGTCCGGCAAACGCGGCGGGCGCTGGCTGAGCTTCAAGACCTTCCGCGAGATGCCGTGGGGCGAGCTCTATATCAGCCCCTACACCGGCCGCGTTCTCACAAGAGCTGCTTTCACCTTCGGCACGCGCATCGGCAAATTCGCCGAAGCCTGCGAGAAAATGGGCGCGGCGAGAGTCGAGCACGGAGACGCGGGCTACGAGTTCGAGTTCCTCCCCGGCTACCGGATGCAGATCATGGTCTACGCCGGAGACGACGAATTTCCGCCGAGCAGTCAGGTTCTGTACTCGGACAACTTTGAAGACGGCTTTTCCGCCGAAGACCGCGTCGTTGCGGGCGATATCCTGATCTCCAGCATCAAAAACAATTTCTGAGGATAAAATTATGAGCTTTGTTTATAAGGGCCTGAAGGCCAATTTTGAAAAGCTGACCGTGACCGACCATGAGCTCGAGCGGCAGATGGAGCGTCTGCGCCAGCAGACCCCGCGCATCGTCCCCGTCAAGGACCGCGCCGCGCAGATGGGCGATCAGGTCGTGCTCGATTACGCGGGCTTTGTGGGCGGCAAGCAGTTTGACGGCGGCACGGCCAAAGAGCAGGTCCTGACGCTTGGCAGCGGGATGTTCATCCCCGGCTTTGAGCAGCAGCTCGTGGGCGCGGAGACAGGCGGCGACGTGCTCGTCACCGTGACCTTCCCGGAGGACTACCGCGCTGCCGAGCTTGCCGGAAAGCCCGCGGAGTTTAGGTGCCACATTGTCGAGATCCGCGAGCGGGCCGAGTATGCCCTGGATGATATCTTTGCAAAAGAGGTCGGAAGCTGCGCGTCGCTTTCGGAAATGCGCGAAAAGCTCCGTGAGAGCCTACAGGCGTACTACGATGAGAAGGCCGAGCTCGAGGTGCAGGACAGCCTCATGCGGCAGGTTGCCGCGACGCTCGAGTATACGCCGACGGAACAGGAACTTCAGGAAAGCATTGACGCGCAGGTCGAGCTTCTCAAGGCGCAGCTGGGCCAGAAGGGCCTGACGCTCGAGGCGTATTTGCAGTTCACCGGCCAGACTGAGCAGCAGATCCGTGAGGACGCAAAGCCCGAGGCCGAAAACAGCCTTCGCATCCAAAAGGCTGCCGAGCGCATCGCCCTTCTGGAGGGCCTTACCGCAACCGAGCAGGACGTTGCAGACGAGCTTGCCGCCATCTGCCGGCAGAACCGCATGACTATGGAGCAGCTGCGGCCCTACATGAACGCGCAGTTTGACGCCAGCATCAAAGACAACATCCGCATGAAAAAGGCCATCGATTTTGTCCGGGCGCACGCGTCCGTGACCGTGGTCGAGGCGCCGGCCCCGAAGGACTGAGGCGAAAAATGCGAAATTTGCGGGTAACATATCGCTCGTCATTTCAGACAAATATGTTTCCAACAGCAGAATAAATTTGTACAAGAGCACTCGAGAGCCATATCAGCCCTCGGGTGCTCTATATCATATGTGACATAACGCACAAAGAAAAGCTTCACTTTCCGTGCAAAGCTACAAATCGACGTTTCGGTATTGACTTCCAAAAAGGATAGTGCTATGCTAAGGACGAACCGATAAAAAAATATCGATTCCGTGCGGCGCTGAAAGCTGCGGATGAAGGGATGCTCAGCGCTGAACTATTCTTTCCCGGGGAGTTGAAGGACCCCGGAAGAACAAGGAGGAAATATCCATGGCAATCGAATTCAAGGATGGCAAGTACGTAGACCCCCAGACCGGTCGTGTCACGCTGGACCCGACGCAGTACAAGGACTGGCAGATTGCTGAAGAAGCTGAGAAGAATCTTCCCCCTGTGGATTACTTCCGCGAGAAGCTCGGCCTGCTGCCGGAAGAGATCATTCCCTACGGCAAGACTCCGAAGATCGACTTTATCAAGGTCATGAACCGCCTGAAGGATAAGCCCGACGGCAAGTTCATCGAAGTCACCGCCATTACCCCGACTCCCTTTGGCGAGGGCAAGTCCACCGTTTCCCTGGGCCTGATCGAAGGTCTCGGCAAGCTGGGCCTGAATGTCGGCGGCGCGCTTCGTCAGCCCTCCGGCGGCCCGACGATGAACGTCAAGGGCACTGCTGCCGGCGGCGGCAATGCGCTTCTGATGCCGATGACCGAGTTCTCCCTCGGCCTGACCGGCGATATCAACGACATTATGAACGCGCACAACCTGGCGATGGTCGCCCTGAACGCGCGTATGCAGCACGAGCGCAACAACAACGACGAGTGGCTGGCCAAGAAGGGCCTCAAGCGCCTCGACATCGACCCGAAGCGCGTCGAGATGGGCTGGGTCATGGACTTCTGCGCGCAGGGTCTGCGCAACATCATCATCGGCATCGGCGGCCGTCTGGACGGCTACATGATGGAGTCCAAGTTCGGCATCGCTGTCGGCTCCGAGCTGATGGCCATCCTGGCTGTCGCGCGTGACCTCAAGGATCTGCGCGAGCGCATCGGCAAGATCGTTGTCGCCTACTCCCGCAGCGGCGAGCCCGTCACCTGCGAAGATCTCGAGGTCGCCGGCGCCATGACCGCGTGGATGCGCAACACCATCAACCCCACCATGTGCTACTCCGTCGAGCATCAGCCGGTCCTCGTTCACGCCGGCCCGTTCGCCAACATCG
>DJQK01000008.1:0-1474 GCA_002437575.1 Clostridiales bacterium UBA6388
GCCGCAGAGTTTTTGCAGGCGAATTTCCCAGGCCGCACAGGCTTTTCCCCGCGCAATGTCCGCCGAATGCGCGATTTCTACAAGACTTATGAAAATGACCAAAAGCTCCTCCGGCTGGCGATGAAAATCGGCTGGACACTGAACGTGGTCATCATGGAAGCGGAGCTGACAAGAGCACAACGGATATCCTGCTTGCAAAGGGCTGGAATCGAGAATCTCTCGAAAAAGAAACTTTTGGAGATAATTTTGAACGATGCATTTGAGGAAGAAGCTATCGACGAACGTGGCGAAATATGCTATAATATTACAAATTCAAGCGAAAGAAATGCTGAGCAAGCAGTGCCACCGCCGAAGCAGTACAAGAAAAGAACGTGTGGTGATATGTGTCATTGCAGCTCAAGAAACGGAGCTTTGAATATGGAGTTATTTCCAAAACAGCCGCAGACCATTCTGGATGAACTAACTACACTTGAAAACATGATGCCATCATACAGAGCAGAGCTGATAAACGTTAGTAAATTTATTCGAAACAAAATTTGGGGTAAAATTGATGACAATGTCCTGCTTGGAATATTAACCGTCTGCAATACTGTTTTTTCTTTTAAGATTGAAGCCTTTGGGCAGGAATTCGAGTTTATTTCAGACTATGTAGTTGCCTTTGCAAATACAATCAAAAATCATAGTTCCCTTGATATTTACGGCGAATTTCTAACCTTCCTCAAAGGGCTGTGGAACGGGCAATTCAAAACCGCCGTATTGAAACAGTGGAGACAAATGAATCCGTTATGCCAATCTGAATTTACAGAAGACGAATTATATGACAAGAGTCTTTTGCAAATCATGGATGATTTTTGGGGCACGTTAACACCAGAATCAGAAAAAGCGTTTCTGCATCCACTCAAGGCCTATCCAAAACTTGTTCGGGGGAGAAAGCATCAGTGGATCAAAGCTGAAGACCTTGCAGCTCCATCACTCGAAGCTATCGAGAAGTATCATATCTTAGAATTAAAAAGCAAATTAGAAAGCACAGGACAGAGACGCAGAACTTTGCTACAATATATTGCGGCAGATTATTTCTCAAACAGATTTGTTCAGCCATATTTACGCCATTAGATTCTAAAGAAGATACTGATGATATGCTTAAGGAAAAATGCTACAAGTCCTTTCATTTGCTCGCTGAATGGTGTGAAGGTAAGGGCATTTCAGGAATAAGATATCCAAGCACGAGAATGAAGCTTATCAATGAAAGAGGCTCTAATTTGGTTTTATTTGACGCAGATTCGGCAAAAGCGAACGAGACAAGCTTCCGAGTGCGTAGGATTTTCAAATGAGGAACAGAGGAGGGGCACACAGTGGACAACGATAAGATTCAGCTTTTTGAAAACAAGCGCATCCGCACCGCATGGGATGCAGAAAAAGAAGAATGGTACTTTTCCATCGTCGATGTTGTCGCCGTTCTGACCGATCAGCCGGA
>DJQK01000008.1:1553-16361 GCA_002437575.1 Clostridiales bacterium UBA6388
ATTGTCAGCAACTGAAGCTGAAATCGCCAAAGGACGGAAAGCGCTACAATACTGATGTGGCTGACACCGAGCAGCTCCTTCGCATCATCCAGTCCATTCCCTCACCCAAAGCCGAGCCGTTCAAGCTCTGGCTGGCACAGGTTGGTCGGGAACGAATTGAAGAAACGATTGATCCGGAGCTGACGATCGACCGTGCGTTGGAAACCTATCTCAAAAAAGGCTACAGCCGCGAGTGGATCAACCAGCGCCTTCAAGCCATTCAGGTTCGCAAGGAACTGACCGACGAGTGGGACGCACGCAGTGTTCAGAAAGGCGTGGAATACGCGATTCTGACCGATGAGATCACGAAAGCGTGGTCCGGCATGAACACCCGGCAGTACAAAAATCTCAAGGGCTTGAAGAAAGAAAATCTGAGCGATAATATGACGACGCTGGAGCTGGTTCTTAATATGCTGGCCGAAGCCACGACTACGGAGATCTCCAAGCAGAAAGAGCCGGAAGGTTTGCGGGAAAACGTCGATGTTGCGCGCTCCGGCGGTAAGGTCGCAGGCGATGCACGGAAAGCCATCGAGCAGCAGACCGGCGTGCCGGTCATTACATCAAAAAACGCCGCGCAGCTCCATCAGGTCGTGAGCAATCTGATTGAAGCGACCAGTGAGATTCTGGACAAAAACAAGCCGAAAGAGTAAATTACAGAAATCAAGCGTTGTGATGTGTTCATCTATAGTGTAGCGAAAACACAAAAATCCCAGACATCAAAAGATGTCTGGGATTTTTTGCGCCCCATACGTCGAAACGAACCCATCGGTTCGACCGCCCGATGCTTCCGTGCGAATGCACGGCAATGGCGTGTAACGCCATTGGTTTTGCCATACCGGCAAAACAAGCATCGAGGTGGCACGCAGGCGGCAAAGCCGCCGGAGTATTCCCGCCCTGCCATATCCGCAAGTCCTCTGCTCCGCACCTCCAACGCCCCAGGGTCTAACAAATCAAGCCCCATACCTTGCCCATAGTCTTTCTCCGTAAAACGTGCACAACTTCAATTGCTTCCTACCACAGCTCAAACATTCCCCCAAGCAAAAAAAGGACCTGCCTCGCGGCAGGTCCTTTTTATACGCGAAATTTTAGAATTACTCCTCGTCCTCATCGGCCGGCGCCAGCAGCGCGCGGATGGACAGCGAGATGCGCTTGTGCTCCTGATCGATGTCGATGATCTTCGCGTCAACTTCCTGACCTTCGGACAGCACGTCCTCGGGCTTGCCGATGCGGCGGTCAGCGATCTGGGAGATGTGGATCAGGCCGTCCACGCCCGGGATGATCTCCGCAAATGCGCCGAAGCTCATGAGCTTGACGATCTTGACGGTGACGACGTCTCCGACCTTGTACTCGTTGTTGAAGATGGTCCAGGGGTTCGTTGCGTCGGTCTTGTAGCCGAGGGAGATCTTTCTCTTCTCGGGATCGAGCGCGATGACATAAACGTCGATCTCGTCGCCGACCTTGACGACCTCTGCCGGATTCTTGATGCGGTTCCAGCTCAGCTCAGACACATGGACCATGCCGTCCACGCCGCCGATGTCGACGAACGCGCCGTAGCTGGTCAGGGACTTGACGGTGCCGTGATACTGCTTGCCGACCTCGATCTCGCTCCAGATCTTCTCCTGCGCGGCCTTGCGCTGTTCCGCAGCGACGGAGCGGATGGAACCGACCACGCGGCGGCGGGCACGGTTGACCTCAGTAATGCGCAGCTGCACGGTCTTCTTCAGAAGCTCGGACAGGTCTCCGCCCTTGGCAACGCCGGACTGGGACGCCGGAACGAACACGCGGATGCCCTTGACGTTGACGACCAGACCGCCCTTGTTTTCCTCGGTCACGACGCCCTCGAGCACTTCCTTGCTCTCAACGGCCGCTTCGATCTCTTCCCAGGCCTTGCCGGCCTCGAGACGCTTTCTGGAAAGACGCACGACGCCCTCGCCGTCGTTGACGTGCACGACGATCGCCTCGATCTGATCGCCGACCTTGACGGCGTCTTCAGGCTTGACGTTGGGGTCGCTGGAGAAATCGTCCAGCGGGATGTACGCGGTGTGCTTCGTGCCCAGATCGAGTTCGATCTCGGTAGAGCCGATGGCCATGACCGTACCGGTTACCTTATCTCCATTATTCAAAGTTTTGAGGGACTGCTCGAGAAGCTCGGCAAAATTCTCCTCCATTGCAGTTTCAACTTTCAGTTCTTCGCTCATTTTGTTGTTTACCTCCTTAATTATCCACGACGGCGTCGATGCGCCAGCCGTAATCCCCACAGTATTTGCGCCGGAAAAAAGGCTCATCTCCAGATCCTCTGCCTGATCGACTAGGGAAACCTTTTTACAGTACTGTCCGCAGATCATTGCAAGCCGCCCTGTGTTGGAGCTTCTCGCGTCACCGACAACGACCATCGCATCACACGTTTGAGAAAGGATCGCTGCTTCTTCCTGCCGCATTTCCGTAGCTCTGCATATTGTATCAAATATTTCGCAATTTGTACACACTTTTTTTGCGATTCTCGCGCAACTTTCCCATAATTTCTGTGCGCTCGTCGTCTGACTGACCATGCTGAGCGGCAGATCCTTCCGTTCGGGCACTTCCTTCAGCCAGTTTTGGAGCTCCTCGGGGCTCGAAACGATCACAGGCTCGTCACAGAAGCTTGCGATCGCCTCCACCTCCGGGTGCGTGGGCGAGCCGAAAATGATCACGCGCCGCCCCTTTTGCGTCTCACCTTTTACGATCGTGTGAATTTTTTTCACGAACGGGCACGTCGCGTCCATCGTCCTGACGCCGAGCGCCGCAAGCCTTTCCTGCACCTGCCTGGGAACGCCGTGGGCGCGGATGATGACGGTCTCGTCCGGTTCGGCTTCTTCCGGGGACGCGATCTCGCGCACGCCCATGCGCGCAAATTGCTCGACCACGTGCCGGTTGTGGATGATGGGCCCCAGCGTCGCGGTTTTGTTCCCTGCCCTGACGCTCTCGGAGACCATCTCCACCGCGCGGTCAACCCCGAAGCAGAAGCCCGCTGTCTTCGCCAATATGATCTGCATAGCTGTCTCCGCCCAGTCTGTAAATTTTCCGCAGAAGCTCGTCGGCCTCCTGCTGATACGCCTCGTGCGTCCATTCCTCGCGCGGCGCGATCTTATAGGGCTCTCCGAAAATCACGTTTACCGGACACCACGGCGTTTTGTTGCGCGTGATAAACACCGGCACCACCGGCGCGTCCGCCTCCACGGCCATGCGGATTGAGCCTGTCTTGGCTCTGACGTGCTTGTCTTTATTGCAGCGCGTGCCCTCGACGAAGACCATCATCTGCTCGTCGTTTTCCAGCGCCTTCACGCCCTCGTGATACGCCGTGCCGGAATGGGCCCCGCGATCAACGAATATGATGCGGAACTTCTCCATCACCCAGCCCACAAGCGGCCAGCTCCGCAATTCCTTTTTCGCGATGATCCGGCACATTTTGGGGCTGTTCAGCGCCAGCAGCAGCCAGATCGCGTCCGCGCAGCCCGAGTGGTTCGCGCAGATAACGGCTCTTCCCGCGGGAACAAAGCTTCTTCCCACCACGTGAAACACCGGGTGCCAGAAAAAAAGCCCGATCCGGCAGAGCCACCAGCACACGCGGTACCAGAACGTCATCATCCGAGCTTCCTCCTGACGATGGCGAGAATTTCGTCGATCGACTGCTCGATCGTGTTGCCCGACGTGTCGAGCTTCACCGCGTCCGGCGCGGCCTTCAAGGGCGCAATGGCCCGCTCGGTGTCCTGCTTGTCGCGGGCGATCATGTCCTGCAAAACCTTCTCGAAGCTGACCTTCTCGCCTTTTTCGGTCAATTCTGCAAAGCGGCGCCGGGCCCGCTCTTCTGCTGAAGCCGTGAGGAAAATTTTGACCTGCGCGTTCGGAAGCACGACCGTTCCGATGTCGCGTCCGTCCATGACGACGTTGTGCCTGCGCGCAAATTTCCGCTGCATATCCAGAAGAAAATCGCGTACGCATTTCTGCGCCGAAACGCCGGAGGCGTACTTCGACATCTCGGGCGTGCGAATTTCACCCGTCACATCCTTGCCGTTCAAAATCATGTGCTGCACGCCGTCATCCTCGTGCCGGATCTCGATATTCACGTCGTCCAGACACCGCCGGATGCCGTCTGCATCCTTCGGCCCGATGCCCATCAGCCACATATGATAGCCCACGGTCCGGTAAATTGCGCCCGTGTCCACGTATAAAAAGCCCAGCTCCTTGGCCACACGCTTTGCCATCGTGCTCTTTCCCGCGCCCGCAGGCCCATCGATGGCGACTGAAACAAACTTCCCCATTATTCTTCCTCCGCCGCGGACGATCCGGAAAGTCTCCCTGTCGCCCACGCGATCTGCAAATTAAATCCGCCCGTATAGGCGTCCACATCGAGAATCTCGCCCGCAAAATACAGCCCGCGAACCTTTTTGGACTCCATCGTCTTCGGGCTGACCTCCGAGACCTTCACGCCGCCCGAGGTCACGATCGCCTGCTCCACCGGGGCGCACGAGGCAATGTCGACCACGAACCGCTTCATCGTCTCCAGAAGCGCCCGCCGTTCGCCCTTTTTGAGCTCGTTGACCTTCTGCTGCGGGTCCAGCCCCGCCATCCGGATGACCGGGTTGATCATCGAATGCGGCAGAAGCTTTCCCATCGCGTTTGCAAGGTCCTTGTTCTGAAATTCCGTGAAATCGCGCAAAAGCCTTGCGTCGAGCGTCTTCTCGTCCAGCGCAGGCTTTAAGTCGATCGCGGCCCGGTAGCCGTCCTTTCCCCGCGCCATATGGCAGCTGGCCGACAGAATCACCGGCCCCGAGAGCCCGAAGTGCGTGAAAAGAAGCTCTCCGAAGTCCTGAAAGACGCACTTTCCCTTCGCATCGAGAAGCTTTACCTCGACGTTTTTGAGCGCCAGACCCTGCATGGCCGCACACACGTGTCCCTTTTCCACCAGCGGCACCAATGACCCGCGCGGCTCGATGATCGTGTGCCCGAGCGCCGCGGCCAGCTTGTAGCCGTCTCCGGTTGACCCGGTGGCCGGATACGAGCAGCCGCCCGTGGCCAGGATCACCCTGTCCGCCGGATAAAACCCATGCTCCGTCCGCACGCCGGTCACCGCGCCGTCCGCCTGCTCGATGCAGACTGCCCGCTCCCAGACGGTTTTTACGCCGCCCTCCTTCAAAAACCGCCGCAGCGCGTCAATGACGCTCCCCGCCTGATCGCTCACCGGAAACACGCGGTTTCCCCGCTCGGTCTTCAGGGCGCAGCCGTGCGCCTCAAAAAACGCCATCGCGTCCTGCGGCGAAAAGCCCGCCAGCGCCCCATACAAAAAGCGCGGATTGACCGGCACATTTTTGAGTACCTCGTCGGTCGCACAGTTGTTCGTCACATTGCACCGGCCCTTGCCGGTAATAAAAAGCTTTTTGCCGAGCTTTCCGTTCGGCTCGAGAAGCGTCACACGGCAGCCCTTCGACGCGGCCGTTCCCGCCGCCATCATGCCCGCCGCACCGCCACCGATGACGACGACGTTATTCGACTCTTTCATAGACGTCATACTCGTCCCAAAGGTTCTCCAGATCTTCAAACGTCTTGGCCATCTGCGTCTGCTGCTCCTGCGCCAGACTCACCACCAGCGCGTTCACAACGCTCATCGGCGCGACCAGAGAGTCCACGACCGAGACCATGTCGCTCTTGGCGACCAGCACGTGATCTGCGACCTTGCCCGCCGGCGCGTCCTGCTTGTCGGTGATGGCGATGCACGTCGCGCCCGTGTCGTGGGCGTACTGCATGACCTTGACCGTCCGGCTCGAGTACCGCGGCAGACTGAACCCGATGACCACATCTCCCGGCCCCACGCGCAGCAGCTGCTCAAACATCTCGCTCGTCGAGGTCGAGCCCACAAGGCGCACATTGTCAAACATATTGCGAAGATAGAAGTTCAAAAACGCCGCCAGCGCCGCACTTGAGCGCACGCCCACGATATAGATCGTCTTCGCCTTCAAAATTGCCTGCACGCTCTGATCCATCTCGGCTCTGCTCAGCGCCTCGCTCGTCATGCGGATGGAATCAATATCGCCCTGCAAAACCGTGGACACCACGTCCTGATTGCCGAGCCGGTCGTTCGTGACCTCGATGCGCTGCACGCTCGTGAGCTTGTTGCGCACCAGCTCCTGCAAGGTCTTCTGCATACTAGGGTACCCATCGAAGCCGAGCTCCACCGCGAACCGCACGACCGTCGACTCCGAAACCTCGACCATCTTGCCGAGGCGGCTTGCCGTCATGAACGCGGCCTTGTCATACGACTCGAGAATATAATTTGCGATGCGCTTTTGTCCCTTGGAAAATGACGGAAGATCGCTTCTGATCTGCATCAAAATATCATTCATGCTAACGCTCCCATTCTATTGCATAAGCTGCATACGGTGCAGCAAAAAACCTTGTATCATCATACAAGGTTTTTCGGAATTTTGCAAGTATGATTGCACAAAGATGCAAATTTTTCTTCAGGAAAGTTTTGCGATCTCGTCTTCCGTGAGGTATCGCCACTGCCCAGGTCTCAAGTCTCCCAGCGAAACCGGCCCCTCCTGCACTCTGCGAAGCCGCGTCACCGTGACGTCCGCACGCTGGCAAAGACGCCGGATCTGCCGGTTGCGCCCTTCGTGGATGGTCACGCGAAGAAGGGCCGTTTCGCCGCTCTGCGTGATTCTTTCGACCTTCGCCGCCGTCGTTTCCCGCCCGTCAATTTCGATGGGCTGCGCGATCGAGCGTTCACAGCCTTCTATGTACCGGCTCAGCCAGACGAGGTAGACCTTGTCCACCTCTTTTTTCGGGTGCGTGAGCCGGTTTGCAAGTTCTCCGTCGTTCGTCAGAAGCAAAAGCCCCTCGGAGTTTAAGTCCAGCCGCCCCACCGGATACACCCGCACGCCGCAGTCCGCCACGAGCTCGGAGACATTTTTCCGCCCCTTCTCGTCCGAGAGCGTACACACATACCCCCTGGGCTTGTTGAGCATCAAAACGACTTTTTCCGGCTGCTTTTTGAGCCGCACACCGTCGACCTCGATGACGTCCTCTTCGATGTCTGCCGTGTCGCCGAGCGACGCCGTATTGCCGTTGACGCGCACGCGCCGCTCCAAGATCAGCTGCTCGGCCTTTCGCCGGGACGCAGCGCCGCAGCTTGACAAAATCTTCTGAAGCCTCTGCTCCATCTTATCCTCCAAAAATTCGCTTCCAAAACCCGCGCTTCGGCATTTCCGCTTCCGCGCCCTCTGCATAATAAACCGGCACCTCGCCGACACGCTTTCCGTTTACCAGAACCTCCAGCCAGCCCGCCTGCCCCGGCAGGACCGGCGCATAGACAAAGTCCGGCGCGTGCAGCCGCGTCTCGATCTTCTCGCCTTCTGCCAGCGGATACGAAAGATCCCCGCCGGCCAGCAGCCTCACGCGCTTCGTTTCGCTTCCCACGACCGCCGCGCTTCCCACGGCTTCGCCGGACCTTACAACGCTTTGCAGCCGGAACGCCGAAAAACCGTAGTCAAAAAGCGCACTCTGGTCGCGCCAGTCGTCGGGGTCGTTCATCGTCACGCAGATAAGCCGCCTTCCGTCTCGCACCGCGCTTCCGACTAGAATGCGCCCCGCTTTTTTCGTATACCCGGTCTTCACGCCGTCGCAGCCCTCCACGCGCCACAGAAGCTTATTGTGGTTCGTAAAGCTCCAACCCTCTGCGCAGTAGCTCCTACTCGACACGACCGTCCGGAACGTTTCGTTTTCCATCGCCGTAGCCGCGAGCTTTGCAAGATCCCGCGCCGTTGAAAACTGTCCGTCGCCGTCGAGCCCGTTCGGGTTTTCAAAGTGCGTGTTCTGCATCCCGAGCGCCCGCGCCTGCTCGTTCATCCGCGCACAGAACGCCTCCACGCTTCCGCTTGCTGCAATGGCCAGCGCCACCGCCGCGTCGTTTCCCGAGCGCAGCAGCAGCCCATACAAAAGCGTCTCGATCGTCACGCGCTGGCCGGCCTTCAGATAAAGGCTCGAGCCCTCGACGCCCGCCGCCTCCGCAGGCACGCAGACCTCCCGCGTCAGATCCTGCGTCTGGCAGACCAGAAGGCCCGTCATGATCTTCGTCGTGCTGGCAAGAAGCCGTCGTTCGTCCGCGTTTTTCTCAAATAACACTCTTCCCGACTGCGCGTCGAGCAAAATCGCGCTGCGTGCGCTGACTGCGCCGTCAAAGCTTGCCGCCTGTGCAAAGCCCGTGCAGAGCAAAACGGCAGCGACCACAGCCGCCGCCGTCCTGAAAAACCGATGCTGCATTTTTATCACCCGGCGATAGCTTGCCCCGCCCGGCGATCGTTACACAGGAAATTATTGAATGCCCTCTTCTTTGGCCAGCTGCTTCTGCTTGAGATAGCTTTCGGCCTTGTCCAGAAGATCGGGCAGCTGCTCAATGAGCCGGTCCATCGACGTGGACGCAGGCTCGGCCACCGGCAGCATCCGCACACTTTCGCCGCGCACGATCAAAAACGCCACGGGCGTTACCTTGATGCTGCCGCCTGTGCCGCCGCCGAAGGCATTGTCGCGGTTGGGCGGATAATTTTTCGTTGCGTAGTCGCTTCCGCCGGCCGCGTAGCCGATGGAGACCTTCGTCACGGGGATGATCGTCACATCGCCCGCCGTGATCGGCGTTCCGATGACCGTGTTGCCGTCGATCATGTCGCGCAGCTTCCCCATCGAGGAAGCCAGCATGTCCGAAAGAGGATGATTCATACCTGTTGCACCGCCTTTTTCTTATGGATCCAGAGTTTTAAGAACCGCGCTCCGGCCTTTAAGCCCAGCGACAGCGCCCGCCCGATCGTGATCGTCAGCGCCAGCTGCGCCGAAATTTTTATTTCGTTCTCATTATAATCCAAAACCGGCTGAATGTCACGCTTTTTTATCACAAAAAGCCGGTCCAGCTTCGGGTCTAACATCCCGATGACCGCCCACGCGCTTCCGTACTGCATCGCCGCCTTCGCCGGGTCGTCTGCGCCCAGCACCACGTGCAGCGTCAAAATCTCCACGCGAAGCTTCTGCCGGAGATCGCCCAGCGTATCGCACGCGAGATTCACAAGCTCCAGAATGTCCGCAAGCGTCAGCTTCGGCATCGAAGCCCTCTTCTTTGGCGCTGCCGGTTTTTGGGAAGCCGCCGCCTGTTTTGCCGTTTCCTGCTTCTTTTTTGGCGCGGCCTGCTTCTTTTTGGGCGCGGCCCGCTTCTTCTTCGGCTTTGCGGGCAAAACCTGCACCTTCAAAAATCCGATCTTGAGCCGCAGGGAAAGCTCATTTTCCAAGTACCGCGCGTCCACGCCGACCGGGATGCACCCGATCAGCACAAAAACTGCAAGCACAATGCCGAAGATCCCCCAGCCGCTCATTGCGCCGTCTCCTTCTGCTCATCCGCCTCCATGGAAAGCGCCAGCTGCTCCTGGTTGGTGCTCAGCTCCACCTTTTCAATCGGCGGCAGGTCCGCAAGCGACTGAAGGCCAAACACCCGCAGAAAATCCGGCGTCGTCTCATACTGAAACGGCCTTCCCGGCACATTCAGCCGTCCTGCCTCGCGGATGAGCTTTTTGGTCAGCAGCGCGCTGATCGAGTACCCGCTGTCCACGCCGCGGATCTGCTCGACATACGCCTTCGTCGCGGGCTGATAGTAGGCGATGACGCTGAGCGTTTCGAGCTGCGAAGAAGACAGCTTCGGCGGCTTTCTCGTCTCCAGCGTCTTCGTGACAAACTCCGCCTGCTCCGAGGCCGAGCACATCTGATACGCGTTTTCCAGCTTTACGATGCGGATGCCGCTGCGGTTGAAGGCGAGCGTGTCCATCAAAAATTTTAGCTCCTCGTGGATCTGCGCCTCGTCTACCGCCAGACTTTCCGCCAGCCGCGACGCCGCCACCGGCTCTCCCGCCGCAAACAAGATCGCCGTCAAGGCCCGCTGCAGCTCGTTTTGTTCCATGCTCATTCCTCCCAGCTGAGGTCTTTTTCGTCCGGCTTCTGAACGAACGCGATACGCTGCTCGTCCGTTTCGTCCTCAATGCGCACCGAATGCAGCCTGCAAAGCTCCAGCACCGACAAAAATGTCGCCACGATCTCCGACCGGCTGCGGCTTCCCTTGAACAGCGCGAGAAATTTCATCACGCCGTGCCCGATGAGCCGCCGCAGGATCTCCGCCGCCTTTTTTGCGACCGGATACGGCTCCGTGCCGACGATGCCCGCGAAATTGGAGACCGGCGGCGGAAGCTTCCTCTGCGACCGGTCCTGCATCGCGGCAAGCGCCGTCAGTAAGTCCTGCTTGTCGTGCTGATACCGGTACGTTTCGTCGCGCCGCAAAGGCTCCGGCTGCTTGCAGAACATCCCGAGGCCAATGTCGTTTCGAAGTGCCAACGCGTCGCACGCGATCTTGATCTGCGCATAGGCGTCTTTTCTCTGCCGCTGGCGAAGAGACTCAATGAGAATTTCCATCTCACTCTCGGCCTCGGCCTTCTCCGCCTCGGATAACAGCATCCTTGTTTTGATATACATCAGGTGCGAGGCCATCGCAATAAACTCGCTTGCGACCTCCATGTCCATCCGCTTCTGCTCGTCGAGCCACGCCAGATACTGCTCCAGGATCGAAGTGATGCGGATATCCTGAATTTCAATTTTATTTTTGCTCAGCAGCAGCAAAATGACGTCCAGCGGCCCGTCGAAATCCTCGAGCGACTGCCGGTCATGCACCACGCTTTGCAGATGGTATTGCGGCTCGTCCATGCAAAGCCTCCAAGATAATCGTTAAAATATCGCGTTCGGCAGCGTATAGCCCCATGCGCTTAAATTTCCGATCAGCGTCAAAAGCCAATTGCGCATTGCGCTCAAGGGCGCGTCGATCAGCCCCGTCACAAGAAGCAGCATCAAAAGGCCCATGCCGTAGCGCTCATAGCGCATCAGCTTCAGATACGCCCGGTCGGATAAAAGCGCGAAGAGGACCTTCGAGCCATCGAGCGGCGGGATCGGGAACACATTGAAAACCGCCAGACCTGCGCTGATGATCTCCACGTAGATGAAAAACTGCACCAGCACCGTAAAAAGAACATTGCTTCCGAACCGGTCCGACAAAAACACCACAAATCCCAGCAAAACCGCCGCGGCATACGCCAGTAAAACGTTCGAAACCGGCCCGGCCAGCGCCGTGAGCGCCATGTCCCGCTTGGGATGCTTGAAGTTCCGCATATCCACCGGCACCGGCTTTGCCCAGCCGAACCGGAAGATCGCCATCATCACAAGACCCGGAAGGTCCACGTGCTTGAGAGGGTTGAGCGTCAGCCGTCCGGCCCTTTTTGCCGTATCGTCTCCGAGCCTGTACGCGGCCAAACCGTGGCACGTCTCGTGAAACGTGATACACAGCAGCGACGCGGCCACCAGAACGACCGTCTGCCACACGCCGTCGAATTGCAACTGCGCCAGCCACGTGCGAAACGCGCTCATAAATACCCCTCCAAGCTGAAAATCTCAATAGTTTTTATAAGTATACCACAATTTCCGTCTCCGCGCAACCACAGTCCAAGGTCCGTGCCCTTCCTCTGCCCTCCCGAAACCGAAAAATCTCCGCAGCGCAAGAAAAACGCGGCAGAGCCGCGTTTTTCCGGAAGCTTTGTTATTCCCCGACCGCCTTCAAGACGAACGACAAAAGCTGCTCGCGTCCGTCGCCCTTCTCGGCGGAAAACGGAATGACCGAAACCTCCTCCGGAAGGCGCAGGGTCTGCCGGATGCAGGCAAGGTTCGGTTCAATTTCGCTTCTCTTGAGCTTGTCGAGCTTATTTGCCACCACGACAAAGGGCTTTCCCGATTGCAGAAAAAACTCTGCCATCGTCACATCGTTTGCTGTCGGCTTGTGCCGCGCGTCGACGATCATCACGCCGTAGTCGAGCGTGCCTTCCGCGCGGAAATACGCCTCCATGAGTTTTCCCCAGCGCTCTTTTTCCTGCGCCGAGACCTTCGCGTAGCCGTAGCCCGGCAGGTCGACGAGGTAGAGCTTTTTGTCGATGCAGAAAAAGTTGATGTGCGTCGTTTTGCCGGGGGCCTGACCGACTCTGGCAAAATTTTTTCGCAGCAAAAGCTTATTGATCACCGATGATTTTCCGACGTTGGACTTTCCGGCGAAGGCGATCTGGACAAGGCCGTCTTTCGGGCAGTCTGCCACCGACGTTACCGAGCGGATAAACTCCGCATTATGAAGATTCATCCGCCCACCTCACTGCTGCAAAGCCGGCTTGCGGCGCATCTTCGTCTGCGGGACCGGCATCGCGGGAAGCTGCGGCTGCGCGTCGAGCACAGCTTCCTCCTGCACAGGCGCGGGGTCCAGCGCCGCAGCCAGTACGCTGTCGACGTGCGTGGCCGTGATAAACTGCAAGGCGTTTCGGACCGTCTGGTCAATTTCCGCGAGGTCTTTTTCATTTGCCGCCGGAATGATCACGGTCTTTACCCCATGCCGCAGCGCGGCCATCGTCTTTTCCTTGAGTCCGCCGATCGCGAGCACGCGTCCGCGGATGGAAATTTCACCGGTCATCGCGATATCGCGCCGCACCGGCCGTCCGGTCAGCGCCGAGACGATCGCCGTGCAGATCGTAATGCCTGCCGACGGCCCATCCTTCGGCACTGCGCCTTCGGGGAAGTGGACGTGAATGTCCTTCTTCCTGTAAAAGTCCGGCTCCAGTCCGAGCTCCTTCGCCCGCGAACGGATATAGCTCATCGCGGCGAACACCGACTCCTTCATCACATCGCCGAGGTTGCCGGTCAGCTCGAGCTTTCCCGTGCCGTCGACGACGTTGACCTCGACCTCGAGCGTCGTGCCGCCAACGCTGGTCCACGCAAGGCCTGTCACGAGGCCCACCTGATCGCTCTGCGGCATTTCGTCCGGCAGGAATTTCCGCGTGCCGAGGAATTTATCGAGATTCGCGCCCGTGATCATCAGCTTCTTCGGCGCATCCTGCTCCACAAAGCGCATCGCGCACTTGCGGCACAGCGCGGCCAGCTCCCGCTCGAGCGTTCTGACGCCCGATTCTCTCGTGTAGCAGGCGATGATCTCGCGGATGGCGTCGTCCGACACGCGCACGCGCGATTTTGCGATGCCGTGCTTGGAAAGCTGCTTGGGAAGTAAATGCCTTTTCGCGATCTGCAGCTTTTCTTCGTCCGTATACGAGCCGAGCTCGATGACCTCCATGCGGTCAAGAAGCGCGCGCGGGATGGTGTCGAGCGTGTTGGCCGTCGTGATGAACATACACCCGCTCAAATCGACCGGAATTTCGATATAGTGGTCACGGAAGGCATGGTTCTGCGCCGAATCCAGCACCTCCAGAAGCGCGGACGCAGGGTCTCCCTTATAATCGCTTCCGAGCTTGTCGATCTCGTCCAACAGCAGCACCGGGTTCATGCTCCCGGCCTGCGTGATGGCAGTGATGATGCGTCCGGGCATCGCGCCGACATAGGTCTTGCGATGGCCGCGGATCTCCGCCTCATCGCGCACGCCGCCGAGCGAAATTCTGGCAAGCTTGCGGTTGAGCGCCCGCGCGATGGAAATGGCGATGGACGTCTTGCCCACGCCCGGAGGCCCCACCAGACAAAGGATCTGGCACGGAAGGCTCGGCGCGAGCTGCCGCACGGCGATCGTTTCCAGGATTCTCGTTTTGACCTGTTCGAGGCCAAAATGGTCCTCGTTCAGAATTTTTTCGGCCAGATGCACATCGAGCCGTTCACGCGTCTTTTTCTTCCAGGGAATCTCCAGAACCGCGTCGAGGTAGTTCCGGATGACGGCCGCGTCGGCGGAGTTCTGCTGCTGCTTGGCCAGGCGCTTCGTCTCCTTGAGAAGCTTGGCGCGGATATCCTCCGGGAACTGCAAGAAGCGGATCTTCCGCGCGTATTCCTCCGCGTCCGAATCCTCGTCCCCTTCGCCGAGCTCCTCCTGGATCACGTGCATCTGCTCGCGCAGATAGTAGTCGCGCTGGTTCTTGTTGACGTTTTCCTGCACCTTCTCGGATATCTCGTTTTCGAGCTCCAGAATGTCCAGCTCCCGCGCCAGCAGCTTCACCGCCAGCTCGAGCCGCTTGACCGGGTGCAGCTCGCGCAGGATCGTCTGCTTCTCCGGATACGGAATGGAGCTGTTCTGCCCGATAAAGTCGGCGACAAAGCCGGGCTCGTCCGAGGACAAAACCTCCAAAAGCCCATCTTGCATATTCTTCGCCGCCGCCAGCTCGACAAACTGCTCATACATCGCGTGAGCCTGCCGCAAAAGCGCCTGCACGCGCGGCAGCGTCTTGTTGACCGGCGGCTCTTCGAGCTGCTCGACCCGCGCGAACAAAAACGGATCGGACTGGATGCAGTCGACCAGCTCCGCGCGGTATTTGCCCTCGACAAGAATGCGCATATTGTCGCCCGGCAGACGCAATACCTGCTTGACGGTCGCGACCGTGCCGACGGGGTACAGATCGTCCTTTCCGGGATCATCCACATTCAGCTGCTTCTGAAGCGTGAGGAAGATCTGCTGGTCGGCGCGCATCGCCTCCTCCACGGCTCTGGCGGACTTGCTCCGTCCGACGTCAAAATGCGTCACGACGCCCGGAAAGATCACCATTCCGCGCAGCGCCATCACCGGCATACAGACCGGACGCTTGTATTCACTCATATTCGTACACTCCCTTTCTCTGGGACATAGCTGAGAAGTCTGTAGATTCGATTTTACGCAAAAGGAGGAGTCAGCTGCCAATGTCACGAACTTAACAC